>CAIQIY010000560.1 GCA_903871975.1 uncultured Chloroflexota bacterium
CCGGCGCTGCGCGACGCGATGACGACGTTCTGCGGCGTGGCATCGAACTTCGCCGGCGTGCCGCTGGCGTTCGCCTTCATCGCCACACTCGGCCAACTCGGCGTCGTGACGCAATGGCTGCGCAGTCTGGGCATCGTCATCTACCCGAACTTCAGCCTGTACGGCTTCTGGGGCCTGTGCCTGACCTACCTGTACTTCCAGATCCCGCTGATGACGCTGGTGATGGCGCCGGCGATCGCCGGGCTGCGCCGTGAGTGGCGCGAAGCCGCGACCAGCCTGGGCGCCAACACGGCGACCTACTGGTGGCGCGTCGCACTGCCGATCCTGATGCCTTCGATCCTGGCGACCACCGCGCTGCTGTTCGGCAACGCATTCGGCGCCCATGCCACCGCGTTCGCGCTCACCGGCGGCGGCAGCCAGACCAGCGTAGTGACCATCCTGATCGGCGCACAGATCAGCAGCGATGCGCTCGCCAATCCCGGGCTCGGCAACGCGTTGGCACTGGGCATGATCGTCGTGATGACCCTGGCGATCGGCGCTTCGAGCGCGCTGAGCGCGGTTGCGGCACGGTGGACACGATGAGGCGCGGCTTCTGGGCGTGGCTGTGGATCCTCGCCGGTGCGCTGTACTTCGTCGTGCCGCTCGCCGCAACGCTGCAGTTCTCGCTGCAGGCACGCCGCGGCGAGCTGAGCCTGCTCGCGTATCAGAATGTGCTCGCTTCGCCGGCGTTCACCGCCAGTTTCATCTTCTCGCTACAGACCGCGCTGATCACCATCGCCGCCAGCACGCTGCTGCTCATTCCGACCGCGTATGTCATTCATGTCGCCGCGCCACGGTTGCGGACTGTGGTCGATGTCATCGTCGTGCTGCCCTTCGTCATTCCCCCCGTCGTGCTGGTCTTCGGCCTGGCACGCACGTACGTCCGCACGCCGCTGACCGACAGCCATCTCGGGTTGCACGTGCTGCTGGTCGCCGGCTACATCGTACTGTCGTTGCCATACATGTATCGCGCCATCGATACCGGCATGCGCGCGATCGCCATCCGTCAGCTCGCCGAGGCGGCCCAGAGCCTCGGTGCCGGCTCGTGGCTGATCATGACCAGGATCATCATGCCGAACATCGTGCCGTCGCTGATCAGCGGTGGCTTCATCACCTTTGCCATCGTGATGGGCGAATTCACCATCGCGGCGTTGCTGGCACAGCCAGCCTTCGGCCCCTACATGAGCCTGCTCGCCAGCAGCAAGGTCTACGAACCGTCCGCGTTGACGGTGATCAGCCTGCTGCTCACCTGGGGCTCGATCGTGATCATCCAGCTGCTCGGTCGTCGCGCGGGCGGCGTCGGGCGCACGGGGGGCGCATGACGTATCTCGAACTGCACGGGATCACCCGGCGCTACGGCAAGGTCGACGCCGTAGCCGAGTGCTCGCTGGCGATCAACGAAGGCGAGCTGGTCTCGTTCCTCGGACCGAGCGGCTGCGGCAAGACGACGACGCTGCGCATCATCGCCGGATTCGAACGCGCCGACCAGGGCGAAGTACACCTGGCCGGCGAGCGCATCGACGGGGTACCGGCGAATCGGCGCAAGATCGGCATGGTGTTCCAGTCGTATGCGCTCTTCCCCAACATGACGGTCGCCGACAATGTCGGGTTCGGCCTGCGCGTGGCGCGCATGCCACCAGC
Organism: uncultured Chloroflexota bacterium; assembly: GCA_903871975.1. Classification (GTDB taxonomy): domain Bacteria; phylum Chloroflexota; class Chloroflexia; order Chloroflexales; family Roseiflexaceae; genus CAIQIY01. Next base: position 1,681 of record CAIQIY010000560.1, read on the forward strand.
GCAACGGAGCGCGCGCATCACCGAGATGCTCGAGCTGGTGCAGCTGGGTGGCTACGCGCGGCGTTACCCGGCGCAACTGTCGGGCGGCCAGCAGCAACGCGTCGCGCTGGCGCGCGCCCTGGCGTTGCGGCCGCGGCTCCTCCTGCTCGACGAGCCGCTCTCGGCGCTCGACGCACAGATCCGCGTGGCATTACGCCAGGAGATCCGTGCATTGCAGCGGCAGTTCGGCATCACGACCGTCTATGTGACCCATGACCAGGAAGAGGCACTGTCGCTCTCGGATCGCATCGTGGTGATGCACCGCGGTCGTGTCGAGCAGATCGGCACCCCAGAGGTGATCTACCATCGCCCGGCGACGCGCTTCGTCGCATCGTTCGTGGGTACACTGAATCTGCTGGACGCGCAGGTGACCGATGCCGTGCGGGGCGTGGTGCAGATCGGCGACCAGCAACTGGCACTTGGCGTGCCGCTGTCGCATCCGGCCGGGGCCACGATCGTGCTGGCACTGCGCCCCGAAGCGCTGATGCTCGGCGGCAGCCCGCCACCCGGGCAGCCACGGCTGTCCGGCACCACGCTGACGAGCGAGTTCCTCGGCGCGATCATGCGCATCACCATCCGGATCGCCAGCCAGACCGCGATCGTCGACGTGCTGAATCGCCCCGGCCTCGCGACGCCGGCTCCCGGCAGCATCGCGACGCTGAGCTTCGACCCTGCGGCGGTCACCGTCCTCGCGGCTGACGCGGCGACCCACCGGCCATGAGTGTGGCCGCCCGCCGCAGGCGGCCACGGCCGCAGCGCAGCGGGCCAGCGCCCGGCCGCACCACGCCCCCTGGCACCCGACCAGCACCCACCGCGCTGCCGCGTCGTTCGTGATGCAGCAGCGCGGCGCATGCGCCGCCGCCAGCGTTGACACCACCCCACCAGAACCCCAGCGACTCGCCACACTGCCGGCGCCAGGGTGTACAATGTGCCGTCATCGGCCGGCAGTGGAGGATCGATCATGGCGAGCGTTCGCTGGGCAGTAGTGGGGACGAGTGCATTTGCGCTCGATTGGATCGCACGGGGCATCACGACCGGGAGCAATGCCACGCTGGCGGCGGTGGTGAGCCGTGATCCGGCACGGGCGGCAGCGGCAGCCGAGCGATGTGGCGCGCCACACTGGTACACCTCCATCGAGGCGATCGACCGGTCGGTGGTCGATGCCGTGTTTCTGGTGTTGCCCAATCACCAGCACGCGCCGCAGGCGATCGCCGCGGCACGGCGCGGGCTGCACGTGGTTGTCGAGAAGCCGATGGCGCCGAGCGTAGCCGAATGCGAGGCGATGATCGCCGCCGCCGCCGACGCCGGTGTGATGCTGGCCGTGGCGCACTGCATGGCATGGGCGCCGCCGATCGTGCGTGCCGGCGCGCTGATCGCCGATGGCGCCATCGGCGAGGTGCTCAACGCACGCATCACCGCATCGTTCGATTACCCGCCGAGCGGCATGTGGCGCCAAGGCGACGCCACCGAGGCCGGTGGCGGCCCACTGATGGACATGGGTGTCCACGCCATCGACGCCATCACCCGCTTGCTCGGCCCGATCGCGCAGGTTGCGGCATTGCTCGAGCGTCGGCGCTACACATACGCCGCCGAGGATTCGGCCACGCTGCTGATGCGATTCGCGTCGGGCGCGCACGGCACGCTCATGGCCAACTTCACCTGCCTGCAGAACGAGCTCGAGGTCCAGGGCACCACCGGCAGGCTGGTGAGCCGCGCCTGGTGGGGGCGTGAGTTTGCCGGCGACCTGCGGTTGCAGCGTGGTGCCACCGAGGAGGCCATCGCCCTCGAGCCGGTGCTGGTCTACACCCCGCAGATCGAGCATCTGTCCGATGCCATTCTGCGTGGCGTACCACCGGCGACCCATGGCGAGCGTGGGCTGGCGACCATGCGAGTGGTCGCCGCGGCGATCGCTGCGGCGCGCACTGGCC
>CAIQIY010000561.1 GCA_903871975.1 uncultured Chloroflexota bacterium
CCGGCGCTGCGCCGCGGGCACGCGGTTGTTGGTCGATGAATCGACAGCGCACATGACTCTGTGGTGCCAGCGCATCGACGGTGTGGTGGGTGCTGCCCGATACCTCGACGATCGTGCGTCGGGCTACGTGGTGCGCGGGCGGCAGCGACGCAGGGTGTGCCGGCAGCACGCGGTGGCCGGTCGATGAATCGACAGCGCACATGACTCTGTGGTGCCAGCGCATCGACAGTGTTGTGGGTGCTGCCCGATACCTCGACGATCGTGCGTCGGGCTACGCTGCACGCCGGTCGCTCCATCTGCGCCGCGGGGCCGCACGCGACCGGGGGCATGGTCAGGTGGGCAACGGCCGCCGCCGGCGATCATGCGGCCACCGGTGATGGGGCGTACAACGCGCCGGCGCGCCCTCCAACGATGTGAAGGACGCGCCGGACCTGGTGCCACGGACCGGGGACGATCCGGTGACCTCGTGTTTTTCAGACACGCGCTCTACCAACTGAGCTACCGTGGCACGACCGTCGTGATCTCCTGGCTGGTGGGCGATGACGGACTCGAACCGCCGACACCCTCGGTGTAAACAAGGTGCTCTACCGACTGAGCTAATCGCCCGTGGTGCCGAGGAAGGGACTTGAACCCTTATGAACATTTCTGTTCACTAGGCCCTCAACCTAGCGCGTCTGCCAATTCCGCCACCTCGGCATGCACGGGATTATAGCCGCGTCGTCGGGAATTGTCAAACGCCGTGTCGCGGGCAGGCCCGCCCACACCGGCACGACCATCCGCCGGGCTGCGGTGCCCGTGCTGTGCTATAATGCCGTGCGGTTGCGTGGCACCAGGTGCTGCGCCAGCACTGGTGTGATGATGCGCGCCGCCCGGCAGGGCTGTGCATGGCGTGGAGACATGGCGATGGCGACGACATCTGATTTGCGGACCGGGATCATCATCCGATACAACGGCGTTCTGCACCGCGTCGAAGAGTTCCAGCACGTAGCACCCGGCAACTGGCGTGCGTTCGTGCGAATGCGCCTGAAGAACCTGCAGAACGGCAAGGTGATCGAAGATCGCGTCCGCGCCGGATCAGATATCGAGATCGTGCGGGTCGAGAAGCGCACGATGCAATTTCTGTATCGCGAAGGTGATGCGTATCATGTGATGGACAGCGAGTCGTTCGAGCAACAGGAGATCAGCGGCGACCTGATGGGTGAGCCGGCGCGGTTTCTCAAAGAGAACGAGATGGTCGATGTCCTGTTCTACGACGAAACGCAGATCCTCGGCGTCGAGGTGCCTACGTTCGTCACGCTCGAGGTGACCGAAGCATCGATGGCGGTGCGTGGCGACACGGCGACGTCGGTGAACAAGCAGGTGACGCTCGAGACTGGCGCAGTCATCTCGGTGCCGGCGTTCGTCAATCAGGGCGACGTGCTGAAAGTCGACACGCGGACGGGCGCGTACATCGAGCGCGTCAAGTAACCGGCGGCACGCCGTCGCCCCAGGCCATCACAGGAGAACCAGATGCCCACGGAGCCATCGCACGTGCTCGCCGACCGCTGGGATGATGCCGTCGCCGCGCAGCTCGACCCCGTCGACCGGCTGGTGTACCGATCGAACCTGCTGGGCAGCGAGACGCGCATCACCAACACGGGTGGCGGCAATACGTCGGCGAAGCTGACGATGCCCGATCCGCTGGACGGTACGCCGCGCGAGGTGTTGTGGGTCAAGGGCTCGGGTGGTGATCTGCGTACTGCCGACCGCGGGTTGTTTGCGTCGCTCGAGCTCGGGCGGCTGCAGCAGCTGCGCTCGCACTATGCGGCGTCGCCCGGCCGCGGCCCCAAGAGCGCCGCCGAAGATGCGATGGTCGCGAGCATTCCGCACTGCACGTACAACCTCAATCCCCGTGCAGCCTCGATCGACACGCCGCTGCATGCCTTCGTGCCGGCGCGCCATGTCGATCACATGCACCCCAACGCGGTGATCGCGGTCGCGGCGGCGGCGC
>CAIQIY010000562.1 GCA_903871975.1 uncultured Chloroflexota bacterium
GGCATCAGCGAACCTGGTCTGCGTCACGCTCAGACTGGCTTCCTCCAGCAGCCAGCACAATTCCTGCATGGTGTACAGCCGTGAGTGGTTGTAGTACCGCTGTGCGCCGGCGAGCTGCATGCTGCGCTGAAACTCACTGAATGCCTCGAAGGGGCGGGCCAGCAGGATATCGGCCAGCGTGCGCAGGCGACTCTTGAGGTAGTGCTGGTTGGGTGTCGAGACGATCAACCGGCCACCTGGCCGCAAGACGCGCGCCATCTCGCGCAGGGCATGCAATGGCGAGGCGGTGAGATGCTCGATGACCTCGGAGAACACCACGACGTCGAATGATTCGTCGGGGTACGGCAATGGCTGTTCATCGAGATTGCAGAACTGCACGGCGACACCGAGCCGCTGCCAGAGTGCGGCACGCTGCTCGGGGAAGAGGTCAGTCGCCGTCACCCGGTATCCGGCATCAACCAGGATCTCGGTGAACTGGCCGGGTGTCGCGCCAATCTCGAGGACATCGCACGCCGCCTCATGCCCGATGGCAGTCAGCAAGGCGCGAAACCGGTGCTGATGCAACCGGAAGTAGGCAGCCTTCTCGCGTGCCGCCGTCGAGCGCCCATACGCCGCGACGATTGATGCTGCCCGGTTCATGCTGCTCCTCCCCGTGGTGGCTCGGCGCCGGGATGCAGCGCACGATGCGCCGCGGCGCGGATCTGTGTGGCGCGACCGGCGTAGGTGAACTGCTGGACACGTGCTTGTGCCTGTGTGGCACGCCTGGTGCTGGCCGGCACGTCGTCGAGCGCTCGGGCGAGCGTATCTGCCAGGTCGGCACGGTCGCCGCGGCGAAAATACCAGGCGTCATCGTCAGTCGCGATTTCGCGCAATGCGGCGAGATCGGGCAGAACGATCGGCCGACCCGATGCCATGTATTCGAACAACTTGAGTGGCGAGGCGCTGATGCTGGTGACGGTGTCGGGAATGACGAGGACATCGGCGGCACCGAGGTAGCTGGCAGCACGCTGCTGCGCCACGGGCCCGATGAACTGAACCTGCGCCGCGATGCCGCGGTCAGCGGCATGCGCCACGAGCTCCGCAATCTCGGCCGGCCGGCCCCCGACGAGCAGCAGCTGCAGCTGCGGGCGCGCGACAGCCAGATCGGCGACCGCGTCGATCAGCAGGTCGAGCCGGCGGTAGGCGAACGTGAGCCCGGCATAGACGACGAGCTGCGCATCAGCGGCCAGATCGAGTTCGACACGGCATGCATGCCGCGATCGCGGCGCATGGATCGCCGGATCAAACGCATCGGGGATGACGTCGATGCGCTCGGCCGACTGCCAGCCCAATCTGACCAGCAGATCGCGGAAATCGGCGGTGAGCGATGTCACACGGCTCGCGTGGCTCAGCGCGATACGGTCGATCAGGTGCAGCACCGGCTGCACCCAGGACTCACGCGCGCGCGACGGGTTCCAGCTCTCGAGGTCGTGGGCCTCGTAGACGACAGGCAGGCGCAGGAGTGGCCCCCACAGCGCAACCCACCAGGCGGCGCAGATGACTTCGCGCACATAGATGACATCGATGGTGCTGCGCCGCGACGCGATCACCAGTGCACACATCGCGGCGAAGACGCTGCGCTCGGCGTAATACCACAGCGTGCTGCGGTACAGCCGCGAGAGCCGGCCGAGTGCCGGGCGCGGCAGATGCACTGCGCCGACTTCGACAAACCGCGATGCCCCCCGCCCCCAGCGAGCGATCAGGATGAACAGCCCGGCGCCCTGGTCGCGCAACGCACGCAGCGTCGACCATGTCTGGATGGCGTTGGCCGACTGGAGCTGCAGGCTGGTCGGGTAGGCGATGTAGCCGATTCGTGGCATCTCAACGCCCTCCCGCACGATGCTGCACCAACGCATCGTGGTAGACGCCGAGCATCTGGCTGGCGACGACGTCGCTGCGAAACCGGTCGCGCTGGGCGAGGCAGGCCGCGCTGCGGCGCTGCCAGTCGGCCATGTCGCCCAGCAACGCACTGCACGCCGCGGCCAGTGCCGCGGGATCCCGTGGCGGCACCACCGCGCAGTGACGCTCATCGAAGAACCCGACCGTGCCCGATGTATCGGTCGCCACGAACGGCGTGCCGACTGCGGCACCCTCGACCAGGATCTTGTTGCCACCCTCGATCAGCGACGGGACGGCGACGAGGTCGGCGGCGGCCAGGTAGGTGACCATCGCTTCGGGGGCGACGTGCCCGACGAGCGTGACCTGTGCGGCGACGCCACATGCGTGCGCAAGCGCCGTGAGGTGCGCGCCGTAGTCGCCATGGACCGGATCGCGCCGGTTGGGCCCGCAGATCAGGATACGCACATCCGGGTGCTGCTGCACGAGCGCCGGCGTGGCGCGGATCAGGTCGTCGAAGCCCTTGACGGGCAACAGGCGGCCGGCGGCGACGATCACCCGCTGGCCGGCGGTGCCGTGGCGCGCGTCGATCTGCTGCCGCGCGGCACGGCGCACCTCGGCGACGTCCACCGGGAAGCAGTCGTCGCGAATGTTGCGCGGCACGACGACGATGCGTTCGGCGGGGCAGCCGTAGGCGATCGCCATCGCACGGGCCCCGGGCGAGACGGCGCGAATGCGGCTGGCGCGTGCGAAGCAGCGCCGGATGAGCGCGCGCGCCATGCGGAACCGTGCAAAGCCGTAGGCGATCGTGTCATCGGCGATCAGGTCGCCGCCGCGTACGGTGGCGATGAACGGCCGACGGTCGGCGATCGTGGCGGCGAGTGCGCCGAGCGGATAGACCGACTCGACGTGGATGATGTCGATGGTTGGATGCTGGCGCAGATGCGCTGCGTAGGCAGCACGGAGTACTGCGAAGTGGTCGTAGCGCGTCAGCCGCCGCGACGCCAGGTTCTGGAACCGCTGCCAGCGCGTGCGACTCACCGATGCGCGCGTGACGTGCGGCGGCCCCGGTTCGACGACGGTGTCACCATCACGCATATGGCTGTCCGGTACCAACACGCCCACGTCGTGGCCGGCGCCGTGCAGCCGCATGAGGAACTCTTCATGCACCCGGTTGCCGAAGATTGCTTGCTCGTATGCCGTGGTGAAGTAGAGCAGATTCATCGGCACATCTTCCGGGAACAACACGACGTCAGCGGGCGTCGGCGGGCAACAGCTGGTAGACGACGACTGGGTTGTCTTGATCGTTCGGGCGCGTGAAGCTGATCACGACCTGCGCGACGTCGCTGAACGGCCGCTGTGGCACGAACGATGCGGGATCATCGAGCTGCGGCGGGTCAGCCAAACCAAAGACAGCCTGTAGTATTCTACCATAGATCGCGAATCGCTCGGTGATGGTGGGCGTGCGGTGCATCGGGGCTGGGCCGAAGTCGGCGCTGTAGAACATGACATGGCGCGCCATGGTCGTCTCGCGGTCGACGAGATGGGTCACACCGCGGCGGCGCAGGTAGTCGAGCAGCGTGCGCTGCTCCAGCTGGGGCAGGATCTCGTGATTGAGCTTGCCATCGATATTGATGACGGTGCGCCCGGCGTAGTACTGGTAGATCCCCGAGTTCTTCGCGCCGATCACGACATCGGCAGGCAGGTGATCGCGGATCCAGAGTGCTGCCCGATAGCTGGTGGGCTGGGTGAGCTCGGGATGCTGCCGCATCCGATTGAAGAAGCCGACCGCCTCACTGCTGTTGGCGGCGATGATCAGTACGAGCAACACACCGATTGGCCAACGCAGCCGCGGGTGGCGCGCGAGCAACGTCGCAGCGAGCCAGGCGAGCACGGCGATGGCAATGATGCTGGTGCCGACGAAGTATCGTTCGCGGATCTGTTGCAGCACGTAGCCATAGTAGAACGCCGGCAGGGGCAAGAACAGCCAGAGCGGCAGCGCCCGCGCCAGCTGCCCGCGCAGCACCACGATGATGCCGACGATCCATCCGACGACGAGTGCCGCCTTGAGCCACAGTGACGGCAACCAGTCGAGGTAGACCACGGCCGTCTGGTAGATGGCACTCAGCCCGTTGCTGAGGTTGAACGAACCGCGATAGCTCTGCATGAAGCTCAGCGCTGCACCGCTGCTCGGGCCGAGCGATCCGCCGACCTGGCGATTGAATGCGAAGTACGGTGCGAGCAGGATCAGCGTGGCGATGCCGTAGCCCGCAGCACCCGCGAACCAGGGCCAGGCAGCGGCCCATCGCTGCGCCGCAGGCGCCCGGCCGAACGCCAGCATGCCGCGCAGCCCGGCGCTGGCCCCGATGGCGGCGAAGCACAGGGCGGCATCGAGGCGTGCCAGGATGGCCAGTGCGCTCAGCAGCGCCAGCCCGAGCGCATCACGAGGGCGCCGCAGATCGCTGCACAGCGCCAGCCAGGCCAGTGTCGTCAGCAACAGCGCACCCAGCGCCGTCTCCATGCCGTTCACCGTCAGGCGAATGAGCGTGGGATTCAGCGCATACAGCGCGACGGCCAGCGCGCCGGCGCGGTCGCCGCCGAGATGGTTGGCCAGGCGCCACAATGGCCAGCAGACGGCTCCTGCCAGCAGAGCACACAGCACCAGGCTCGCAGTAAAACCAGCCGCGGGATCGTCGCGCCAGACGACGTATGGCAGTGCGCCGAGCGTCAGGGGATGCAGCGGCTGAAACCCGGTCGTCGGCTGCACGCCATCGGCGGTGATGCCGAGCCCGGAGGCGACATTGCGCGCGATCGCCGTGACCATCCAGGCATCGTCTTCGAGCAGGATCAGATGATCCTCGAGCGGCAGGGCGGCGAACGCCAGGCGCAAGGCCAGCCCCAGCATCGCGGCGGCGAGCGCCAGGTGCCGCGGCGTCACGAAGGCACCTCGTGCTGTGCCCGGTGGTAGGTATCGCTCACGTGCGCCAGCAAGGCCGGCTCGGCAAACCTGGTGGCGATGGTATGCCGCCCACCGGCGACCAATCGCTCACGCAGCGTCGAGTCGTGCAGCAAGCGGGCAATCGCGGCGGCGAGCGCCGAGGGGGTGGCGGTGTCGACGAGCAATCCGTCGACGCCATCGGTCACGATCTCGTCGATGACGGGGATGGCGCTGGCGACGAGTGGTACGCCGGCCTGCATCGCTTCGAGCAGTGGCAGGCCGAAGCCCTCGTAGCGCGATGGTACGACGAGGCAGGCCGCCGCCGCCATGAGCGCGGCTTTCTGCGCTTCGCTGACGCGCCCGACGAACTGCAATCGTGCGGCAACGCCGAGCTGTGCCGCACGCGCGCTGAGGTGCGCCTGCTGTGCCGGATTGTGGCTGACGACGATGACCCGTGCATCGGGGACGGCGGCGCTGAGCGCGGGCAGTGCCTCAACCAGGCGATCACACCCTTTGCGTGGCGTCAACTGACCGATGAACAGCACGATCGGCCCAATGATGCCGTCGAGGATGCGTTGGTCAGGTTCACGCGGCACCGCCGGCTCGATCCAGAGCGGAATGACGTCGCTGCGCCGCTCGTCGAAGCCCATCTGGTGCAGCACACGCCGTTCGTGATGCGACGAGGCGATGAAGCGCGTCACGTGACGCAACGGTGCGTGCAACAGGTAGTTGTACCACTGACGCTGCGGTCGCGGCTCGCGCAGCAGCGCCCGCACCAGGCCGCCGAGATCATACGCCAGGTGGTCGAATCGCAGCGTGCTCTCGTACGGGCGCTCGCGGTCGGCGACGAGATAGGCGTCGTGAAATGGCCCGACCGGGCTGTGAACGATGGGAATGCCGTGGCGCCGCGCCCAGCGTGTGGCATTCCAGACCAGTACGTTGCGGAGATGAAAGATATGTACGATGTCCGGCCGCGGGATGGCGTCGAGCCGCCGCCCCAGTGTGCCATCGGGACGCAGGTCGGGTGGGACCCGGATCACGCGGATGCCATCGATGTCTTCGTCGGCGACACGCATCGCCGGGTGATCGGGCTCGAGATAGCCGACGGCCGTCACGCGATGCCCGGCCCGTTGCAACGCGCGCGCCAACACCGGCTCGGGCCAGTTTCGGGCAAAATCCCGCGTCAGCGAGCCGATGCCAATGATGAGGATGTGCATACCCGCTCCTCGTCCAACTGCTGCCAGTATAGCCGAAGTCGGCGGGTGTGGTCGTGCGGGTGGCTGATGGCGCCGGTGCCTCGACAGTGCGCCAGAGCGACGCCACGCACGGCCGGCCTGCGGGCATCACACCCCACCGCAGCATACGAACACACTCACGGTGGGGAGCACCCCGGTGCACCCACGGTGCCATTGCCCACCCCGGACGATCTCGCTACCGCTGCGGCACCACGGTGGTCGCGCAATCGCGTGGCTCGGTGCGCATCAGCGATGTGCCAGCGATGCTGCGATGAGGTGATGTGCGTACGGCATAGCGCGATCAGTGCATACGACGGGTCGCTGACTATACCGCTCCGACTCAAGAAGGTACCGGTTCGCCGGAGAACGTGCGGCTTCACCGGCCAGTTTCGCAAGATCATGGTATCATAAGGGCGAGGAAGCCAAGACGCAGGAGGAGCGCATGCTCGATGACGCCCTGGTACGCAGTGCATTGAAGAACGTGATTGACCCGGAGATCGGGCTCGACATCGTGAGCCTCGGCTTGGTCTACGATGTCGGCATCGAAGACGATGGCCGTCGAATCAGTGTCGATATGACGCTGACCACACCGGCATGCCCTGCCGGGCCACAAATTCTTGAACAGGCACGCCGTGAGGTCCTGGGTCTCGCGACAGTCCACCCATCGCTCGAGCACGTACAGATCAATCTGGTCTGGACACCATTCTGGAATCCCTCGATGATGAGCGAGGACGCGCGCGAGGAACTCGGGTTCTACTGAGCACAGGCCTGCGTGCGCGACGGCGCCAACGCTGCGCCACGCGGCGTCAGCACGCATCACGAACGGATCGATGCCGTCGCTGGCCAGCATTCGGCATCGATCCAACCCGGTGTCACACGCACCGCAGCCGACACACCAGACGATCGCTCATTTCTGCAGGATCAGGAATGGAGCGCCACAGCCAGGCCCCCGGTGTGCTCTCCGTGTGTTGCATGCAGGCGGTGGCTACCCGGCTTGGGGCGCACGACACACCCGACGTTGAGCGGCGCGCGCTCGGCCGCGACCCACCGCCGTCGCATGGTCGGATCAGTCACCGCATCAATTCACGGTGGTGCCGCTCACCGTCCACACCCCGACGACGCCGATCTGCATCAACGTGCTGTCAGGCCACGTACGCACGGCAGCGACTGCCGTTCAGCGAAGCGTGCGTACAGCGAGGCGCGTCGCGATCGCTTCGCGGAACTGCGCGATCCGTTGTGGGTCACCGATCGCACGCTTGGGCACCACGCTGTACTGCCACGAGGCTACCACGAACACGAACACCAGATCGCTCTCGAGGACCTCGCGGTACTCCGACCAGCGGCGCGCGACGCGCTGTCCGGCGATGACGAACCTGACGCCATCATCGTCGACCGTCGTCTCGTACGGCTGGCGATACGCAACGCCTGCGCGAAACGTGAGCCAGGTCATCGCCAATGGCGCCGGATCTGCGAGCATCAGGCAGCCAAGCCCGATGAAGCCGGCGGCTGCGGGCGGCGCCTGCTGTGCGAACACCAGCCAGGCGCCGAGCGCGAGCAAGCCGATCCCGAGCAGCCGAAACAACTGATGCTTCATCGTCGTGCGCTGATAGATGCGACACGCATGCAGGATCTCGTCGGTGCGCTGCGTATAGCGCAACGTGAGCGCGCCAATCGACGGCACCGCTCCAGACGTCGGCACGACACTCATGGCAGGATCAACTCCTGCCCGGGACGAATCAGCTCGGCCTGCTCGGCTGTCAGATTATTGGCTGCCAGCAGTTGTGCCACCGTCGTGCCGTTCGACGACGCGATCCCACCCAGCGTGTCACCTTCCTGCACCACATACCGTCGCGTCTCGCCCGTCGCCGGCGCAGTGGTTGGCGCGACGGTCGGCTCGGGGGTCGCTTCTGGCGCGACAGTCGGTGTCGGTGGCACTTCGGGCGTCGCAGTCGGCAAGGTCGTCGGGACCACCGGGGCAATCGTCGGTGGTGGCGTCGGCGTCGCCGTTGGCCGCGCGGTTGGTGCGCTCGTCGCCGGAACCAGCGTCTCGGCGGCGGGTGGTGGCGTCGCCGTCGGGATCAGCGTAGGCGGCTGTGGTGGCTGTGGCGGCTGCGGTGCGCTCGCCGGCGCCGAGTACGGCAGGAGCACCGTAAACCCCGCGATCGTCAGGCTCGTCACCGGTGCGCGCGCCAGGGCAATCGCACTGCCGATCGCCAGCGAGAAGACCAACGTGGCACTGACGATCAGTGCGCGCGACGCGATGCGCCCGGCGAGCAAGCGCAGAACCGTCGCGCCGACGAACGGCACGATCAGCGCGAGGACCAGAAGCGTCAGGACGAGGGTCTGTGACATAGCCGACACACCTCCGCATAGGGTGAGCGAACGGGCGCACGTGCCGCCACTCGTGTCACGCTGCGACACGCCGGCCGTGCCGCCTGGCGAATCAGCGATCGACGAGGTGTGCGACCGTGACACCCTCGCCGCCGTCGGCGCCGCCACCCGTCGCGTTGGCGACGAGCGGATGACGGCGCAAGTGCTCGCGGACAACCTGGCGCAACGCGCCGGTGCCCTTGCCGTGAATGATCCGTACGAACGGTAAACTGGCCAGATATGCATCGTTGAGATACTGCTCGAGGCGCGTCGGCACGTCGGATGCGCGCCATCCACGCATATCGAGCGTCAACGGCGCATCGGGTACGGGTGGCAACGCCACCGCACTGCTCGCTGCAACCGCACGCCCACCCATGCCATGGTCACCCGGTGCGCCGGCACCACGATCGCGCTGCAGCTCTTGCAACGCCACGCGCATGCGGAAGCCGCCAACCTGCACATCAGCCACGGCGTCCTCGTCATCGATCGCGAGCACCTCGCCGATGAGCCCGACCGATGCCACATGCACCCGATCACCCGCCTGCAGCGGCCGCGGCGCAGGTGGGCCACTCGCCGGCGGCGCCGGCTGCCGTGCCGGTCGGAGCTGGTCCGCACGCTCACGCGTCTGCTGTAGGCGCTGCTCGGCTTCCTCGAGCCACTGACGCGATACGGTCACGCTGCGGAAATCATCGCGCAGGCGGCGCAATTGCTGACGCGCCTCGCTCAGCTGTGCCTCGATCTCGGCCTGTGCGGCGCGCCAGGCGGCATCGCGTTCGGCGGCGAAGGCATCCCGTTCAGCCCGCAGCTGGGCACGTTCCTGCTCGGCGGCGGCACGCTCATGCTCGGCGGCAGCGCGCTCGGCGGCGGCCGTCGCACGCTCGGCATGAATGCCGGCGAGCAGATTCTCGAGCTGCGCATCATCGCGTGCCAATGTGCTGCGCGCCCGGGCGACCAGCGTGGCATCGAGGCCGAGGCGTTCGGCGATCGCCAACGCATTCGATCGACCGGGCAGACCGATGGTCAGCCGATAGGTGGGCCGCAACGTCTCCAGGTCGAACTCGACCGAGCCGTTGACGACGCCGTCGGTCGCATAGGCAAATGCCTTCAGTTCGGCATAGTGCGTCGTGGCGACACCCAGAACATCGCGGTCGAGCAGGCGTTCGATGATCGCCCGCGCCA
>CAIQIY010000563.1 GCA_903871975.1 uncultured Chloroflexota bacterium
CCGCGGCGCGCCGTCACCGCCGATCGCGAACAGTTCGTCGTCGAAGTCGTCCGCGATGCGGCATTGTGCCAGGCAGCCGCCGACCAGCTGCCGGCACGCGTCGAGCGCGAGTCGCGCACCGTGACGCCCGGGCTGCGGAATGAACAGGCGATCGTCATCGTCGATGGGATCGACGAGCAGGATTGCATCTATGTCGCCGGCATCGACCAGCGACTGAGTCTGTTTGGTGGACCACCGCCCGGCGTACGCCGTTGATGCGAGGGCGCAGATGAGCCTGCTCGAGACCATTCGCGTGGCGTTTGGCAGCCTGGCTGCCAACAAGCTGCGTTCCATCCTGACGATGCTGGGGATCATCATCGGCGTCGGTGCGGTGATCACGCTGCTCGCGCTCGGCGGCGCCATCCAGACACTGGTGCGCGGCGAATTGCAGGGGCTCGGCTCCAACCTGATCTTCCTGTTCGCCGGCACCAACGATCCCGAGCAGAATCGCCGCGTGCCGCCCCGCCTGACCAACGACGATGTCGCGGCGCTGGCCGACCCGCTGCGCGCACCGGCGGTCGCGGCGGTGACGGCCCAGCTGACGCGCGGTGCCCTGATCGTCGCGGGTGGCGCCAGCTTCGATGGGCGCGTGGCCGGCGTGACCGCCAACTATCCGCGGGTACGCAATGCCGCCGTCGCGCGCGGCAGCTTCTTCGGCGAAGATGCGCTGACGACGCGCTCGCGCGTGGTGGTGCTCGGCGACGCGGTGGCACGCACGCTGTTCGCCGATGCCGACCCGGTCGGCCAGCGGGTGCGCATCAACGACGTGATCTTCGAGGTCATCGGCACGATGGCGGCGCGTGGCGGCAATTTTGGCCCCAGCGACGACGCGCTGGCGTTTGTGCCGATCACGACCGCCCAGACACGCCTGTTTCCACCGCCGCCCGACCAGCCGGTGCGCGTCGATGTGTCGGTGGTGTACCTGCAGGCGGTCAGCGATGATCGCATCGATCAGGCGATCGACCAGATCACTGCCGTGCTGCGCGAGCGCAACAACCTGACCTATCAGGACAACAACTTCTCGCTGGTGACCCAGCAGGATCTCGTGGCGTCGTTCGGCACGATCACCGGCGCGCTGACGGCGTTCCTCGGCGCGATCGCCGCCATCTCGCTGCTGGTCGGCGGCATCGGCATCATGAACATCATGCTGGTCTCGGTGACGGAACGCACCCGCGAGATTGGCTTGCGCAAGGCGGTCGGCGCACGCCGCCGCGACATTCAGGTGCAATTCCTGGTCGAGGCGGTCGTCCTGAGCCTGGGTGGTGGCATGCTCGGCATCGGGCTGGGATTTGCGCTCAGCGCCGTCGGCACGCTGGCACTCAGCGCGTTTGCGGCCGGCGCCCGCGCCCAGGTGCAGCTCGAGGCCGTGTTGCTGGCGACGATCACCTCGGTGCTGGTCGGCCTGGTGTTTGGCATCTATCCGGCGGTGCGCGCCTCGCGGCTGGCGCCGATCGCGGCGTTGCGCCACGAGTGACCTCAGCGGCGTGGCTCAGCGCGCCGGCTGGTGCTGCGCCAGGCCCCGCAGGACGTGCCAGTGCTCGTGGATGCGGGCCGCACGCAGTGCCCGCCGATGGCCGACCAGCCACTTCGCCGCCTCGGTGGCGAGCTCGGCGGCCGACAGCGCCATCAGCGCCAGCCGCAACAGCTGCGCGAAGGCGCTGCCGTACTGCATCGCGGCGTCGCGCAGCCGGCTCTGGCGGAACAGCAGGCGCCGACGGGCCGGTGCCTGCTCGCTGCTCTTGCCTTCGTGGTGCGTGACGACGACCGACGGGAGATACCAGATGCCGCGCCCGCCTGCCCCCAGTCGCCGCTGCCACTCGAGCTCCTCGGAGTAGAGCGCGAATCCTTCGTCGAAGATGCCGGCCCGCACGATGGCGCTGAACCGCACCAGCATCGCGGCGCCGACCAGCCACTCGACGGCGCACGCCTGCTGCGGATCGGCGTCGGCCATGCGGTAGCGGCGCGCCCAGGGGTTGTCTGGCCACAGCTGCTCGAGCGGCGTACTCTCCCACAGGTAGGTCAGGCGCTGTGGCATGCGCCGGCACGACGACTGCAGGCTGCCGTCGGCGTAGCGCAATTGCGGGCCAACCACGTCGACAGCGGGGTGCTGCACCAGAAACTGCCACAATGCCGGGAGTTGTGTGGCGTCGACTTCGGTGTCGGGGTTGAGCAGCAGCACGGCCTGCGGTGGCGCGGTGTCGTCGAGCAGGCGGCGCAGCGCCAGGTTGTTGCCGGCGGCGAACCCCCGGTTGCTGCCGGCTTCGAGCAGTTCGACGGCGGGGAACGCGTGCCGGACCATGGCTGCACTGCCGTCGGCCGAGGCGTTGTCGACGACGATGGTGCGCCACTCCAGCGGCGCGAGGCTGGTGAGGCAGCGTTCCAGCAGCGCGCAGACATTCCAGCTTACGATCACGACGACGATGTCACGGTGCATCGATACTCCCGGCGCTGTGGCGATTGAGGCGCGCCAGCTCGACGAAACTCACTGCCGCATACCACGCCAGCGTTGCGCAGAGCACCAGCCCGACGGCGCCGTCGCGCCAACCATGCAACACCACGTAGCGCCGCCAGAACTCGCGGGCCGGCGCGCCGAGCACATTGCGCCAGCGCGCGCGGCGGCCGGCCTGCGCCATGCTGCGCGCTTCGGCCAGCGCATAGGCGCGCTGCTTGCGCCACAATTCGCCGAACCGTTCGATGTTGATGTGGCGCAGGTGCCCATCGAGACGCCGGCTCGGGCCATGCAGCGTCGCAACTTCGTGGACCGCGATCGCCTCTTCGTAGCGCGCGGCCCGACAGGCGAGCAGGCGCAACTGTGCATCGGGATACCAGCCCCCACCGCGCACGATTCGGCCGAAGAACAGGTTCTCGCGCGGGATCCAGCCACCCACGATGTCGCCCGGTGCAGCGAGCAGCCGGCGGACCTCGTCGGCCAGCGCGGGCGTCACGCGCTCATCGGCATCGAGGAACAGGATCCATGGCGTGCGGCAGCGCGCGAGCGCCAGGTTGCGTTGCCCGGGAAAGCCGCGCCAGGCGGCATGCTCGACGCGCGCGCCGCGTGCCGTGGCGAGCGCCGCCGTCGCATCCCGGCTGCGCTCATCCACCAGCACCAGCACCTCGTCGGCCAGGCCGGCGACGCTGGCGATCGCCGCATCGATGTGGCGCGCCTCGTCGCGCGCGATGATCGCGACCGTCAGGTTCATCCGCGCGCCGCCGTGCCAAATGCCCACAGTCGCGCCCGCAACTCGTCGCGGTCGATTGCGCCGGCGCGATAGGCACGCCAGGCGAGCAGTGTGGCGCGCAGCATGCCGAGCGCGAGCACCAGTGCGTGCAGCCGGACGGTCGCCGGCGAATGCGCCTGACGCAGGTAGCGCATGCGGCTCTGCCACAATGCGACGAGCATCCGGCCACGGAACTGCCGCGTGGCGCCGCCACCGACGTGGGTGACCCGCGCCGCAGGCTGCTGCCAGATGGCCCAGCCGGCACGCCGGATGCGCCAGCACCATTCGACTTCTTCGGCATACATGAAGAAGCCCTCGTCGAGCAGCCCGACGTCGTCGAGCACGGTGCGCCGCACTGCCATGCATGCGCCGAGCGGGTGATCGATGGCGAATGGCGCGTCGCCACGCTCCTGCGGATACCGCCCGTGCCACCACGAGCGATAGAGCCGTCCCGGCAGCACTTCGCCCGGCGGAAAGCAATCGAGTACCGTCATCAGCAGCGTCGGGAAGCGAAACGCGCCATCCTGCAGGCTGCCGTCGGGATTGAGCAGGCGTGGCGCCACCAGCGCGACGCGTGGATGCGCCTCGAGGAAGCTGACCAGCTGTTCGATGGCGGCGGGGTGGACGCGGGTGTCGGGATTGAGCGCGACCAGCACCGCGGGCCGGCTCGCGCGGTCGGCGGCCAACAACTGCCGCAGCGCCAGGTTCGTCGCGCGCGCGAACCCCAGGTTTGTGCCGGCGTCGAGCACCGTGACCGCGGGAAATTCGCTCCGCACCATCGCCGCACTGCCGTCACGCGAGGCGTTGTCGACCACGACCACATCCAGCGCCAGGGTGCAGTGCTGCAACGAAGCCAGGCAGTCGCGCAGCAACGCACAGGTGTTGTACGACACGATCGCGACACCAACCGTCGGACTCACCGGCACCCCCAGCCTGGCCCCAATCACTGCCGCGAGTCTACTCGCCATGCCCGCGCCGGTCAAGTGCCGCGGCGGCGCGTGGTGTCGTAGAATGCACCCGGTTGAGCCCCACGACATGAGGTATGCCGATGAATGACGATGGACACGAGCGGTTCGCCCGACTGCAGCAGCGCTACCAGAGCGGCGACATGCCGTGGGACGACGAGCTGCCGCCGCCCGAAGTGCTGGAGCTGGCACGGACGCTGCCGCCGGGGCGCGCGATCGATCTGGGCTGCGGCACCGCGCGTGCCAGCGTGCACCTCGCGCTGGCCGGTTGGCACGTCGATGGCGTCGACTTCGTCCCCGAGGCGATTGCGCTGGCCGAGCAGCGCGTCGCGCGGGCCGGCGTCGGCGCACGCGTGCGGTTGTTCTGCGCCTCGGCCGCCGATCTGCCATTCCTCACCGGGCCCTACGATCTGGCCGTGGATGTCGGGTGCATGCATGGCATGGCCGGCGCCGAACTCCAGGGCTACGCCCGCGAGGTCGCTCGCCTGGTCGCCCCTGGTGGTCGGTATGTCCTGTTCGCCCACCTGCACGACCAGGACGCGGGCGAGGGGTCGGTGGGCATCGCGCGCAGCACCATCTTCGCCGTGCTGCGCGACACCTTCGACCTCGAAGCAGACGTGCCGGGCATCACCGATGTCGCCGGGCAGCGCTGGACCAGCGCGTGGCTCTCGTTCCGCCGGCGTACCTGAGCCGGCGGCGCCGGCCACCCCCGGCGACCATCCCATGCACCGGCATACGTCCAGTTGTCTGTCGGCTGCGTAGCACGCATTGGAGGGCGCGCATGCGCGCCGCCCATGGCAACCGCAGACGAGGATGAGAGAGTGACGATGCCGACGATCACCATCGATGGAGTGACCAGTGACGTCGCCGCGGGCACGCGGCTGGTGAATGCGATCGAAGATGCCGGAATCGAGATCGGCCACCGCTGCGGCGGCAACGCCCGCTGCACCACATGCCGCGTCGTGTTTGCGTCCGGCGAGCCCGACACGATGACCGCTGCCGAGCACGCCAAGTTGAGCGAGCGCGGCCTGCTCGGCAGCCACCGGCTGTCGTGCCAGATCGAATGCCACCACGACATGCAGCTGAGCAGCGTGATGACCCGCACCAATCAGGATTGGACCGACACCGGGCCGCGATGCGCCGACGCCGTCACGCCCGAGGCAGTCTTCCTGCCACGCGCCAGCCTCGGCGCCTGAGCGGCACGTCAGGGC
The DNA here is from genome assembly GCA_903871975.1 of uncultured Chloroflexota bacterium. Taxonomy (GTDB): domain Bacteria; phylum Chloroflexota; class Chloroflexia; order Chloroflexales; family Roseiflexaceae; genus CAIQIY01. Next base: position 5,434 of record CAIQIY010000563.1, read on the forward strand.
GTGGCGGGTGGTGGCCGGAACGCCAGCTGCCACTGCCACGCCTCGCCGGCCCGCACACCGTGCCAGATCCCGGCAGTCGGCGCATGATTGCCCGAGTCGTACACGTGGCCGCGCAGATCGATGCGCCCGTCGGTCGTGAGTTCGAGCACCGTGAGGATGCAGATGCCGTGGGTCACCAGGCCGACCGATGGATCCGCGCCCCGGGCGAGCGTCGCCAGGCAGTCGGCGATCCGCTCGCGGATGGCCTCGCGGCGCTCGCCGACCGCGCCCTCGCGCAACCGTTCATCGATGCGCAGCGGGCGTTCGATCTGGCCAGCGATGATCTCGGCCGTCGTGCGCGTCCGCACGAACGGCGAGCTCACCAGGCACAACGGCGGCCGATCCAGCAGCCAGGCCGCCGCGGCCTGCGCTTCGGCGATGCCGTGGCGCGTGAGCGGCGGGCCAGGCGGCGTATGGTAGGCGATGCCGCTGCGCCGATCCGGCTCGGCATGGCGAATCAGATAGATTTCCTCGAGCATCAGGCTCCTCGATCCCATTCGACGGGCACGATGCCGACAGTGTACCCGGAAAACCGCCATGCGCGGCCGCGGTATGGTAGCATGATGGCAGGTGCACTGCACCGGCCGGCGCGAAGCGGCCGCTGCAGCGCGATGAACGACGACGAGGAGACGACGCATGCGTCTGGCAGGACGGGTCGCACTGGTGACAGGTGCCGGGCGCGGCATCGGTCGGGGGATCGCACTCGGCTATGCCCGCGAGGGCGCCGACGTGGTGCTGGTGAGTCGCACCGCCAGCGAGCTCGAGCATGCCGCCGCCGACGTGCGGGCGACGGGCGTCAGGGCACTCACGCTGACCGCCGACGTCCGTGACGAAGCAGCAGTCGAGGCGGCAGTCGCGGCCGCGCTGGATCACTTCGGCCAGATCGACGTGCTGGTCAATTCGGCCGGCATACCGATGGTCGCGGCGACCACCGAGCTGTCGCTGGAGCGCTGGCACGACGCGATCGGGATCAATCTCACCGGCACATTCCTGTGCTGTCGGGCAGTCGGGCGCGCGATGCTCGCGCGGGGCCGCGGCTCGATCATCAACATCGGGTCGCTGCACTCATTCCAGGGCATTCCGCAGCGCGCCGCCTATGCCGCCAGCAAGGGCGGCGTGCTGCAATTCACCCGTGCGCTGGCCGTCGAGTGGGCCCCCCACGGCGTGCGCGTCAACATGATCGCACCCGGCTGGATCCGCACACCGCTGCAAGACGCACTGGTCGCGGCCGGCAAGCTCGACCGCGCACCGATCATCGCCCGCACGCCAGCACGGCGCGTCGGCGAAATCGCCGACCTGGTCGGCCCGGCAGTCTTCCTGGCATCCGACGAATCGGCGTTCATCGTCGGCGAAATGATGGTGGTCGATGGTGGCTGGGGCATCTACGGGTACATCTAGGGGCAGGGCCGGCGTGCGGCGGCTGGCGTGGCTGGCGCTGCTGTGCGCCAGCCTGTGGCTCGCGCCGACGCTGGCCCAGGGGCGCACGTGGACCGAGCGCCGCACCGCGTCGTTCGTCATCGTCCATGCGCCGGCCGACGCGGCACTGGCCGAGCAGTATGCCGGCATCGTCGACGCACTCTACGACGAGGTGACCGCCTTCTGGTCGTTCACTCCGGCGACGCCGGTGACGCTGCGGCTGTTCGCCACGACCGCCGACTACCAGGCGGAGTACCCGCTGGCTGCCGCGATCGACGGCATCATCGCGCACGCCGACTTCCGGCGCAACGAGGTGGTCGTCATCGACGAGATGGCCGTCTCGCAGGGCGCCGATGGTATCCCGAATGCCATTCGCCACGAATTGACCCACATCATCGCCTCGGACCTGACGGCTGGTCGGTTGAACACCGGCTTCCACGAGGGCCTGGCGCAGTATGCCGAGCGCCCGGGCGCCGAACGCGAACGCAAGCATGCGCTGCTGGCCGCTGCGTTGAACGCTGGCCGGTTGCTGCCATGGAACATCTTCGACGACCGGGGAGCGTTCTACGGCGCGGCGGCCATCGCCTACCCGCAGGCACTCTCGGTGGTGAGCTTTCTGGTCGAGCGCGACGGCTTCCCGGCGTTGCGCACCTTCCTCGAGGCGAGTGCGCGCAGCAGCGGCTACCGTTCGGCGCTCGAGCGGGCCTACGGTGTACCACCCGCCGAACTCGAGGCGGCCTGGCGTGATTGGCTGCCCGGCTACCTCGGCGGCAGCGTGGCGCCGACGGTGTCGGCCGATGAGCGCGCCGCAGTGTCGGCCGCACTGGACGAAGGCGCCTACGAGCGGGCCGCCGAGCTGGCCGAGGCGGCGCTGGTGCGCGCGCGCGCCGCAGCCGATGCGGCGCTGGTCGCCGAACTCGAACCACTGGCACGCCGCGCCGCCCGCGGTGTCGCGGTACGCACCACGCTGACGGCGATCTACACCGCGCTGCAGCAGCACCAGCACGACGAGGCGGCGCGCCTGAGCGCGCAGGTGCAACCCGATGCCAGCGCGCTGGGCGACGCGGCGTTGAGCGCGGCGCTGGCCGAATACGCCGCCCGCAGCGCGCGCGGCATCGCTGCCCGGCAGGCGCTGGCCGACGCCGAGGCGCTGGCGGGCGACTGGCGGGCGACACTGGTGGCGCGCGCACAGGCTGCGGCGGCGGCAGCCGAGTTCGTCGCCCTCGGCGACCGTGAGCGGGCGCGTGTGGCGTTGGCGCTGCACGATGCACTCGATGGCCGATTTCGCTGGAGCGGTGGCGCACTGTTGGCATGTGGCGCCGGAATCGTCGCGTTGAGCATACTGTGGCGCCTGCGGCGCCCCGTCGGAGCCGAACCATGGTGAACGCAGATCAGGCGCTGACGCGCCGCCTGGAGCGGCTGGCCGACGACCGCTGGATGCGGCTGGTGCTGCGCCGCATGCTCACCGCCATCACCTGCGCCGCGCTGGTGTGGTGCATTGGCTTGGTCGGCCATGCCTTCGCCTGGTGGCCGGTGAGCTACCCGATCTACGGTGCCGGCGCATTCGCCTGCCTGCTCGTCGGCGCTGCCACGCTCGTACGGCGCCGAATGCCACCCCAGCACATCGCCCGCCGGCTCGACCAGCGCTTTGGCCTGCACGAACAGCTCAGCACCGCACTCGAGGTCGGCCGTCGCCCGTGGCTGGGTGCGCTCGATCGCCTGCTGCTCGATCGCTCGCTGGCCACCACCGGCGCATTGCGCCGCGACATCGCGCGCCGCGCGCCACCACCGTGGCCCGAGCTTGCGGCGAGTTTCGGCATGCTGTTGCTGGCGATCGGCCTGACGATCATGCAGTTCGCCAGCGGTCCGGGGCGCCTCGGCGCCAGCGATCCGCTCAGCGCGCCGGCGACGAGCGCCGAGGAGACCAGCCCGTTCGACCAGGAGGCACCCGATCAGCCGCTCGACGATCAGGTGCCACCACCCGAAGGGTTCGGCGACGAGGCGCCCGCCGACGAACCCGGCGCCGGCGAGTCGCCGGGCGACGAACCGGCCGACC
>CAIQIY010000564.1 GCA_903871975.1 uncultured Chloroflexota bacterium
CCTCGGCTGGCTGGCTGGCACGCCGCGCTCCGGCCGGCATTGGGGCCTGGCACTCGGCACGATCGCGCTGGTGCTGCTGTGCTACCGCCATCTGCCGCTGGGCAGCATGCCGCTGCGGCGCGCGCCACACCTGCTGGCGCTGCTCAGCCTGGCCGTGGCCGCCTGGCCAGTGGCGATCGCCGCCGTACGGCGCCGGCCCGCCTGGATCGACGCGGCCGCACTGACGCTCATCATCGGCTGGGGCGCTGTCATCGCATGGCAGAGTGCCAGCCACGTCACGCTGGCGATTCCCGGCGTCGAGAACGACTTTCGTGTCTTCGCGCTGCGTTCGGCACGGCTCTTCGGCCAGTATGCCGCCGACGGCAACTATCGTGCGGCGACCGACGGTGTATTGCGCGCCGACGGCTTCTACCACCTGGGGTATCCGCTGCTGCTCTGGCTGACGCGTCCGCTCGCCAGTGACAACCCGTTTCTCGCGGCGCGCGCGTTGGCCGTGCTGAGCGGCATGCTTCTGCTCGCCGCTGGCTGGCTGCTCGCGCGCAACCTGCTCGGCCGCGTCGGCGCACTGATCAGCCTCGCGTGGTTGGCCAGCAGCCCGGTGATCGTGGCGGCGGCGCACTCCCTCGGCACGGATCTGCCATTCGCCGCATGCTGTGGCGCGACGCTGGCATTGCTCACGCAGCGTGGGCGGTTGCGCCGCTGGCAGGTGGTACTCGCCGGCGCATGTGCCGGCGCCGCACTGCTCGTCCGCCATCCTGGCATCGTCCTGCTGCTCATCGGCTGGCTGGCGCTGTGGTGGCGCATGCCGCAGGCGCGCTGGCCGGCACTCGGCTGGTTCACCATCGCCGGCTGCCTCGTCTTTCTGCCGCAACTTGCAGTCAACCTGCGCGACACCGGCCAGCCCTTGCACGCCTGGCAGGCCAAGAACATCTGGCTGGCCGCCTACGCCGATGGCGACTGGCAGCGCTGGAACGAGGTGCCCGACGACATCGGGCTCGGCGAGCTGATCATACGCGACCCGTTGCGCATCGCCGGCAACTGGTGGGCGAACGTCCGGGCAGTATTCGGCAGCGGTGCCGAAGACACCGGCGAATTCGGGCGCAGCATCATCCCGCGCATGCTCACCTTCCCTGGCGGCTGGCTCGCGCTGGTGGGCGTGCTGCACTGGATGCTGGCGGCGCGCCACGCCACGCGGCCGCGGATCGTCCTGGCATGGCTGGTCGCGTATGTGCTGCTGGTGAGCATCGGGCTGGCACTGCCACGCTTCTATCTGCCGCTGGCGCCGGTCATCGCGCTGGCCGCCGCCGGCTGCCTGCTCTGGCTCGGCCGGCAGCTGGCCATTGGCGATGGCACGCGGCTGGTGCTCGTGCTGGCATTCGCCACCGCAGGCGTCCAGGGGTTGGCGACTGGCGCCAACGATGTTCTCACGCGCCAGCCCGCCGACGCGGTCAGCGCCGTCGCGTCCATCCAGCGACACCTTGCGCCCGGCACACAGTGGGCCGCGGCGTTGGGGCCACGTGATCCGCTCGCCAAATACTCGGCCATCGCCCACCGTGTAGGCCCGCTCGGCGACGCCGCGCTCTGGCTCGGCGACACCAGCGCCGTGCCGCCCGCCGGCGCCACCCTGCTGGAAGCGTTCGGCCGTTATCGGCTGTATCGGGTAGAATAGCACCATGACGACTGACGACACGCGCGCCGCGGCCGCGCGCACGACACTCTGGCTGGTGCTCATCATCCTCGCCGGCGTCGCATTGCGGCTCTGGCTCGTGTCGGTGAGCCCGCTCGACCCGCGCTTCTCCGACGCCGACGACGGTGATTACTACCGGCGCGCCCTACGCCTGGCCGTCAGCGGGGTCTACCTCGACGACTCATGGCTCATCCGGCCGCCGGGGCACATCCTGTTTTTCGCCATCTGGTTGCAGCTGGCGATGGCGCTCGGCATGCCACACCACGGCGTGCTGTTCGTCCAACTGGCCCAGATCGCGGTGTCGATCGGGACGATGCTGCTGGCGTTTGCCGTCGCCCATCAGCTCAGCGGCCGCCGGCGCGCCGGGCTGCTCGCCGCCGGCTTCGTCGCGCTCTGGTTCCCATACATCGAGACGGCGACCGTCTTGTTCACCGAGGCCAGTTACCTGATGCTGTTCCTGGTGCACATCTGGTGTCTGCTGCGCTTCGACCAGAGCGGGCGCTGGCGCGACCTGATCGGTGCCGGGCTGGCGCTCGGCGCAGCCGCGCTGACGCGCTCACCGGCGCTCTATGCCATCGCACTGGTGATCGGCTGGCTGGTGGTGCGGGCACACGGGCGTGGGCTGCATTGGCAGCAGGTCGTGCGCCAAGCGTTGGTCGTCGGGTGCGCCTGTCTGGCGATCGTGGGGCCCTGGACGGCACGCAATGCGCTGGTCTACCAGCGGTTCATCCCGATCGACACGCTGGGCCAGATCAATCTGTGGCTCGATCTGGACGCCAACGAGAATCGCAACACCCACATCGCGACGTTGCGCGGCATGCCACAGGCCGATCGCGCGGCATATGCATTGGCGCGCGCCCGCGAGATGCTGGCCGCCGATCCGACGCGGCTGTTTCACAAATCGTGGCCGATGTTTCAGCATGTCTGGAAGGCACAATACCTCGAAGACCTGTATGTCCGCCAGAGCTTTCACGCGCGGCCGCTACGCGAAGCCGCGTGGATCGGCCTGCCCGGCGACGTGCTCTGGCTGATCGTCGTCGTCGCCGGCGCGCTGGCGTTGCTCTCGCCGGCGCGCGAGGGCTGGCACACCCGGCTGTACATCCTGGCATGGCTGGCCTATTCGCTGCTCACCGTGCTGATCTTCCATGTCGAGCCACGCTACCTGTTGCCGATCTGGACGCTGTTCGGCCTGATGGCAGCCGGTGCACCATGGGCGCTGACGCGCGCCAGCTGGCGCAGCGCGTGGCTGGTGCCACGGCTCATCATCGCCGGCAGCCTGCTCGCACTGGTGGTCAGCTACCGCGACTACCCGGCACTCATCGAGCGCGGCGTGCGCCGCGAGCTGGCAGTCGCCGAGGCGCAGCGGGCCACTGCCGATGGAGACCTGCAGCGCGCCGAGCAGGCATGGCGGGCTGCGATGCGCGCGCATCCCGAATCGGCCGAGGTGCGCGAGGGCCTGGCGCTCACGCTCATGGCGCAAGGTCGCGACGCCGATGCTGCGGCGATCCTGCTGCCCGGTTCATCGCGGCGTACCGAACTGCTCGGCGCGCTGCTCGCACAACCGACACGTGATCCCGTGCGGCTCGCCCGCCTCGAGGCCACCGCCGGCGAAGACATACAGCACTGGACGCTCGAACACGTGCC
>CAIQIY010000565.1 GCA_903871975.1 uncultured Chloroflexota bacterium
ACCTGACTCACGGCACCACCGGGCGCTATCATGGTCTGTTGCATAGTGGCGGGCGCTATGTCGTCAAGGATCCCCAGTCGGCGCAGGAATGCGCGGCCGAGAACGAGATCCTGCGGCGGATCATGCCACATTGCATCGAAGACACCGGCGGGTTGTTCGTCATCACGCCCGCCGACGACGAGGGCTACGCGGATCCATTCGTCGCCGCGTGCCGCGCGTGTGGCGTGTGGGTCGATGATGTCCCGCTGGCCGAAGTGATGCGCCACGAGCCACGGCTCAACCGCAAGCTGCGCCGCGCGTTCGCGGTGCGCGATGCCGCCGCCGATTCCTTCCTCGCGACCGAATCCAATGCTGCCGACGCCCGCGCCCGTGGCGCGACGCTGCTCACCTATCATCACGTTACCGACCTCGAACTCGAGGGCGATCGTGTCACCGGCGCACGTTGTGAGGATCTGCGCAGCGGCGAGATGGTGACGATCCACGCCAGCTATACCATCAATGCCGCCGGCGCCTGGGCTGGCAAGATCGCCGGCCTCGCCGGCCTCGACATCGCCGTCGTTCCTGGCAAGGGCACGATGGTCGCGATGAATCATCGCATCGTCAATTCGGTCGTCAATCGTTGCAAACCGCCGGCCGACGGTGACATCATCGTCCCCATCCAGACGGTCGCCGTGCTCGGCACGACCGACATCGCCGTACCGGATCCCGACGTGTTCGGCATCGAGCCCGCCGAGATCGCATTGATCCTCGCCGAAGGCGAGCACCTGGTGCCTGGTGTCTCGCGAATGCGTGCCCTGCGCGCCTGGGCTGGTGTTCGACCGTTGTATCGTGACGTCGCAGCCGTCGATGATCGCGACATTCCGCGCACCTACAAGCTGCTCAATCATCGGACGCGCGATGGTGTCGCCGGCTTCGTCAGCATCGTCGGTGGCAAGTGGACCACCTATCGCCTCATGGCGCAGGAGGCCGTCGATCTCGTCGCGGCCGATCTCGGCGTCACGGCCGCCTGCCGCACTGCGGTCGAACCATTGCCGCCAGTGCATGGTGCGCCGCGATCCGGCCATCTGACGCTCGGCGGTCGGTTGCGGCATGTCGAATCCGAAGAGCTCTATGGCGACGTCATCTGCGAATGCGAGCTGGTCACCCGCCGCCAGCTCGTCGATGCGATCACCACCGGCGCCGCCGCCAATCTCGACGACCTGCGGCGCGATACGCGCCTCGGTATGGGCCCATGCCAGGGGGGCTTCTGCACCTATCGGGCGGCGGGGTTGTGGCACGAGCTCCGCGGCGCCGACGACGCGGGTGGTGCCGACGCCGCGGCAGCGCTGACGCGGCACTTCATGCAGGAACGCTGGAAGGGCCTGGCTGCAATCGCCTGGGGCGATCAGCTGCGCCAGCAACGGCTCGACGAACTGATCGCCCTCGAGGTGCTGGGCGTCGACCTGCTGCCTGCAGTGGTCGTCGCCGACGGCGCGCGCCACCCGACGGTTGTGACGGATCACGTCGCGATCGCGACAGAATATCATGCAGAGTGATGGTCGTCGCCGCGGTGGGATGCTGACGCTGCTGCAGCGCCGGCATGGCACATCGGTAGCCGCCCGTTGCCGGGGCAACGTGGCAGGTGCCGGTCAGATGCCGAGTGATCCTACAGGCTGGCGATCGATGGTTGCCGCCGCGACATGCCTGGGCGCGCTGTCGGCATCGGCATGGGCGTCGGCACACCACGAGCAGCTACAAGGGGAACGATGCGCGATACGATTGTGATCGGTGCCGGGCTCGCCGGCCTGATGGGCGCACTGGCGCTCGCCGAGGCCGGCCGACGTCCGCTGGTGCTCGCCACCGGTTATGGCACCACGCATTGGGGCAACGGTACGATCGACGTCTGGGGGCAGCCGACCACCGGTGGCCCGCGGGCTGCCGTTGCGGCGGTGATCGCCAGCGATCCCGACCACCCATACGCGCGCACTGGCGTCGTCGGCCTCGAGGCTGCCTGCGCCCGGTTCCGCCAGGTCATGCAGGCAGCAGCCTACCCGTTCGTCGGCGACCTCCTGAGCGACATCGTCATCCCCACGGCGCTCGGTGGCTTCCGGCGCGCTGCGCTGGTGCCGCGCACCATGAGCGCTGGCGCACTGAAGGCTGGTGATCGTGTGCTGATCGCCGGTTTTCGACAACTCCGCGACTTTTTTCCGCCGCTGATGGCGCAGAATCTGCGGTCGCAGGGCATCGCTGCACGTGGCGTCTACGTGGAGTTGCCACCGGTCAGCCGGAGCCTCGATTTCACCACGCGGACGCTGGCTCAGTATTTCGATGATGACGCGTTCCGGGCGCATGTTGGCGCACAGCTGGCGCATCTGCGCGGCGATGCCAGCCATATCGGCCTGCCAGCGGTGCTCGGCATGCGCCAACCGCTCGAGGTCATCGCCGAGCTCGAGCGACACAGCGGCGCGCAGATCTTCGAGGTCGCCACATTGCCGCCCTCGGTTCCCGGCATGCGGATCGCCGGCATCCTCGAGCGTGCGATCGTCGCCGCCGGCGGGCGCATCCAGATCGGCTCGGCGGTGCTGCGCGGCGTCGCCGCCGACGACCGCCTGACCGATGTGGTGAGCGAGGCAGCAGCGCGCGAGCAGCACCACCGCGTCACACGGTGCTTGCTGGCCAGCGGCGGCATCGCCGGCGGCGGCGTGCGTACCGACCAGACCGGGGCAGTGTGGGAGACGGCACTGGGCTTGCCGCTGGCTGCGCCGGCGGCGCGACGTACGTGGTTTGCCTCGCGCTCCCTCGATCCACGGGGCCATGCGATCTTTCGTGCCGGTGTCCTCAGTGATGACCGGTTGCGCCCGCTCGACCAGCGCGGGCACGTCGTCTATCGAAACGTCACTGTCGCCGGTGGTGCGCTCGCCGGTGCCGACACCATGCGGGAACGTTCGCGCAGCGGTGTCGCATTGGCGACCGGCTGGGCGGCAGGTTCACGCCTCGCTACCGTCGAGGCGTGACGCGCGACCAGGAGGAGTAGCCATGCCGGCGACGGATTTCATCGAGCTGTCGCTCGATCACTGCATCAAGTGCAATATCTGCACTGCGGCGTGCCCGGTGAGTGCAGTGACTGATCTCTTCCCCGGGCCGAAGTATGTCGGGCCGCAGGCACAACGCTTTCGGCGCGATGGCGAGGCACCACCGGACGACACGGTCGATTACTGTTCGGGTTGCCGGGTCTGCAACGAAGTGTGCCCGACTGGCGTGAAGATCATGGAGATCAACACGCGTGCCAAGGCGCGCATCGTCGAGAGCCGTGGCGTGCCACTGCGCAGCTGGTTACTCGGGTATCAGTACATCATCGGGCGCCTGGCGTGCGGCCCGCTGGCTGGTGTAGCGAATCTGTTCGCCAACCTGCGCTGGGTGCGCGTGCTCGCCGAGCAGCTCACCGGCATCGCCCGCGAGGCGCCATTGCCATCGTTCAGTGGCTACAGTTTCCGGTCGTGGGCGCGCCGCCGGCAACAACACGCCGCTACCGGTCGCCCAAAGGTCGTGTACTTTCATGGGTGTGCCACCAACTACTACGAGCCACGCGTCGGCGAGGCGGCGGTAGCAGTGCTCGAGCACAACGGCTTCGAGGTGATCGTTCCCGAACAGGGCTGCTGCGGATTGCCGCTGCTCTCGAATGGCATCTTCAGTCATGGTCGTCACCACCATCAGTACAACGTCGCGCAGCTCTATCCGTATGCCGCCCAGGGCATTCCGATCGTCGGTACCAGCACGAGCTGCACCCTGACGCTGAAGGAAGAGGCGCCAGAGTTGCTGGCGATGCATGACGAGCAGACCCGGGTGGTGGCCGAGCACACCTACGACATCTTCGAGTTTCTGCGTCTGCTGCACGAGCGTGGCCGGCTGAACACCCGTTTTCGCCGAATCAAGCGGCGACTGCCCTATCATGCGCCGTGTCAGCAGCGCGCACATCGCATCGGTCGCCCGGCACTCGACATTCTTGAGCTGGTTCCTGGCCTGACGATGGTCGAGAGCGATGCAGCATGCTGTGGTCTGGCGGGGAGCTACGGCTACAAGGTCGAGAAATACCGGATCGCGATGGATGTCGGCGCCGACTTGTTCGACTTCATGCGCAGCAGCGGCAGTGATCTGGCCGTGTGTGACTCGGAGATCTGTCGGTGGCAGATCGATCACGGGAGCGAGGTCTACAGTGTGCATCCCATCGAGTTGCTGCGTGAAGCCTACGGGCTCGCCGCCGATGCGTGAGTGGGACCATCGGCGGCAGTTGGGCCGGTGATGCGATGCGCGTACTTCCTTCACAGCAGATCCGCGCGTTGATCGCCGCCGGTGCGGTTCGGGCGAGCATGCCACTCGCCGAGGTGCAAATTCAGCCAGCCAGCCTCGATCTGCGGCTGGGCGAGCGTGGCTATGCCCTGCGTGCCAGCTTCCTGCCCGGGCCGGCGCAGCGCGTCGAGGAACGCCTGGCGCGCGCGCGGCTGGTGATCGACGAGCTCGATATGCGCCGACCACTGGTCCTGGCTCCTGGCCAGGTCTACCTGTTCGAGCTGGCAGAATCGTTGGCGCTGCCTGCGGACATCAGTGCCCGCGCCAATCCGCGCAGCACGACGGGCCGAGCCGACTTGTTCGCACGCCTGGTGTGTGATCGCAGCAGCACGTTCGAAGACGTGCCAGCCGGCTATCACGGGGCGCTGTTCGTCGAGCTGGTGCCGCGCACCTTTGCGATCCGCCTCAGCCGCGGCACGCGGGTCAATCAGCTGCGCTTCATGTGGCACCAGCGCCCGGCAGCGGTTCGGCGATCATACCTCTCGGTCGATCTGACACCCGAGCCAGGCACGCGGATCATTGGCTATCGGGCCCGCCACGGCGCGCCAGTCCTCGATTTCGATGGCACTGCGTGCCACGACCGCTTCGACTACTGGGACCCGGTCGTGGTTGGTGAACTCGGCAGCCTGGTGCTGCACCCCGACGATTTCTACATTCTGCGCTCGTGCGAGCGCGTGTGCCTTGATGCGCAGACCGCGGCCGAACTCTTGCCCTACGAATCGGCGTTCGGCGAGTTTCGTGTCCACTACGCCGGCTTTCTCGACCCGGGGTTCGGCTATGCCGATGCCGACGGCGGCACGCCGGTGGTGCTCGAGGTACGGGCGCGCGACGTGCCGTTCCTCATCGAGGCGCGGCAGGTGATGGGCCAGGTAGTGCACTACACGCTCGATGTGCCAGCCGACACGCTGTATGGCAGCGCGATCGGCTCGGCGTACCAGCGGCAGGGTATCGCACTGGGTCGACAGTTCCGCCCGCTGACGACAGCCGAGCGCTGAGCCTGCGATGTCGGGCGCGCAGCCAGGCGGCGATGCAGTGCTCAGCGTGCAGTGATCAGCGCCAGCGCGCGGCGCACCACTGCGCCGATCTGCTCGTAGCCGATACGCTCGGCCGCCGCCGCCGCCGGTACCCAGGCCACCGCACGGATACCTTCGCTGCGTTGCGGCTGCGGCGTGCCGGCCGTCGCCATCATCAGGAAGATGTCGAGCTGCTTGCGTTGCTCGTGGCCATCGGCATCCCGGATGGTGTAGTACACCGTCTCGAGCAATTGCTCGACGTGCGCCGTCACGCCGGTCTCTTCGTGCACCTCACGGACGGCTGCCAGCTCAGCCGGCTCGTCCGCCTCCAGATGCCCCTTGGGGAGGCTCCAGCGATCGTAGGGATCGTGGATCAGCAGGACCTCCCATGCGCCAGTCGCAGCGCGGCGGCAGACTACTCCGCCGGCAGCGTGGTGCGATCCACGGCGACTTCGGGTCATCGCGTGCCTCCTAGCGTGGCAAGAACCATTGCTGAATGGCATGTTCGATGTCGAGCGCCCATTGTGCCAGCGGCGTACGCTGTGCCCACTCGCTCACGGCGCCGAGTTGCCCGGTCGCCAGCAACGCGCCCATCAGGATCATCAGCAGCCCGCTGGCCAGATTGGTGGTGTGCAGGAGCACATCGTGGCCGGCGATGCGTACGGTGAAGCCACGCCCGCGCATGATGCGCCAGAAGCGCGAGCCTGTACCGAGTCGACTGAAGAAACTCGCGACGATGATCAACGGTGAGCCCAGGCCCAGTGCGTAGATGAACGCCAGCACCGCGCCCTGCGCGATCGCCACACCCTGTGTCGCCAGCAACGTCAGCAAGGCGCCGAGGATCGGCCCGACGCACGCCGTCCAGCCCAGCGCAAAGGTCGCGCCATAGAGATACGAACCAGCGATGCTGGCTGCCGGCCGGTCGCTGCTCTGGATGCCGCTGAAGCCCTTGCCGAGCGCACTCATCACACCAAAGGCGATCACGATGATGCCGCCGATCAGCGTCAGGGTGTCGATGTTGCGGAACAACAACTGGGTCAGCGCCGTCGCCGTCGCGCCCAGCAGCACCATCGTCGTCGCCAGGCCGAGGAAGAATGCCACCGTCATCACGACGATGCGCTCGCGCTGTGCCTGGAAGGTGAATGCGAAATACGCCGGCAGGATGGGTAGGGTACACGGCGAGAGGAAACTGAAGACTCCGGCGAGGAATGCCGCTGGCGCCAGTACCAGCAGGCTGGCACCACCGGTCGGAATGTAGGCCAGATCCGGTGTCTGGATGGAAAGAACCACGAGTACGGCGATCACGCCGACCACGCCGGCGCCGAGCAGGAATGGTCGCCACGGATGCGCGCTCGAACGGGTTGTGTCATCGGTTGTCACGGGCACCTCCAGCAACGAGCCGTCACGCCATTATACCATCGGCACAGGGGCGGTGGGCCCGTGCTACAATCGGGCGGGTGCAGCTGCGCCACGCGATGCGGGCGCGTTTCAGGAGATATCGTTCGATGCAGAGTCGCTGGGATGCCGACGCGGCGGCGCAGTGCCCCGACGATCTGGCGTTGCGGGTGTATAGCTCGCGGTTGCTCGGTGCCGAGCCCGCGCTGGTGCTTCACGGTGGTGGCAACACGTCGGTGAAGGTTCGGCAGCGCGACATCTTCGGCGATCTGGTCGACCTGCTGTATGTGAAAGGCAGTGGCTCGGACCTGGCGACGATCGATGCCAGTGGGTTCACGCCACTGCGCCTGGCGCCCTTGCTGCGGCTGGCAGCGCTGCCGGAACTCGACGACGCGACGATGGTCAACGAGCTGCGCTGTGCCCAGACATCGGCCACTGCTCCCACACCGTCGGTCGAGACACTGCTGCACGCGCTGATTCCCGGGCGGTACGTCGACCATACCCATGCCGATGC
>CAIQIY010000566.1 GCA_903871975.1 uncultured Chloroflexota bacterium
CCGGCCGGGTACTGGCCGCAACTCGAGGCGGCGGTCAACGCCGGCGCCGACGCGGTGTATTTTGGTCTGACGCACTTCACCGCGCGCGCCAAGGTCGGGTTTGTGCTCGACGAGCTGCCGGCCGTGATGCAGACGCTGCACCGCCATGGGGTGCGCGGCTACCTGACCTTCAATACCCTGGTGTTCGATCACGAGTGGCGTGCCGCCGCGCATGCCCTCGAGGCGATCGCCCGCGCCGGCGTCGATGCCGTCATCGTCCAGGACATCGGCATCGCGCGGCTGGTGCGGCAGATCACGCCCGACATCGAAGTGCACGGCTCGACCCAGATGAGCATCACCTCGGCCGAGGGCGCCGAATTCGCCCGCAGCCACGGCGTGGATCGCGTGGTGCTGGCGCGCGAGTTGTCGCTCGGCGACATCCGCCGCATCCGCGAACGAACCGATCTGCCGCTGGAGATATTCGTCCATGGGGCGCTGTGTGTGTCGTACTCGGGTCAGTGCTTCTCGTCGGAAGCCTGGGGTGGGCGCAGCGCCAATCGCGGCGCGTGTGCCCAGGCCTGCCGGCTGCCGTACGAACTGCTCGTCGATGACCAGCTGCGACCGCTCGGCGATGCCCGCTACCTGCTGTCGCCCGGTGATCTGTCGGCTGTCGACCACATCCCGCAGATTCTGCCGCTGGGCATCGCTTCGCTCAAGATCGAGGGGCGCTACAAGGATGCCGAGTACGTGGCATTGACGACCGATGCCTACCGGCGTGCCGTCGATGCCGCGTGGGCCGGTCAGCCGGCACCGCTGACCGCGCGCGAACAGCTGCACCTCGAGCAGATCTACTCGCGCGGCCTGGGCGCGCACTTTCTCGGCGGCACCGACCATCAGGCGGTCGTGCGTGGCCGCGCCCCGCGCCACCGCGGCGTGCTGCTCGGCCGCGTGGTCGCGGTGCAGGGCGAATCGATCGACGTGGCGCTGGCGGCGTCCGGCGAGCTCGCGCCCCCACAACCGGGTGATGGCATCGTGTTCGACGCCGCGTCGTGGCGCAGCCCCGAATTGCCCGAAGAGGGCGGGCGCATCTTCGCCAGCGAGCCGCTCGGCTCCGGCACCGTGCGGCTGCGCTGCGGGCCGGGCGCGCTTGACGTCCGACGCATTCGTAGCGGCGATCTGGTGTGGCGCAGCGACGATCCGACGACGCGGCGCGCTGCGCAGGCGATCATCGCACGTGCCGCCCTGCGCCGCCGCTGGCATCTGGCCGCAGCCGTCGTGGCGCACGTCGGTCGACCGTTGCAGGTGCACTGGTGGTGTCGCGACCAGCCCGAGCTGCGGGTGACCGTCGGCAGCGCCGAGCCGCTGACCGCCGCGCGCGCCCGACCGGCCGATGCGACCTGGTTTGGCGAGCATCTGGGCCGGTTGGGCGAGACACCGTTCATGCTCGACTCGCTTGAGCTCGATATCGCCGGCGAGGTGTTCGTGCCGGCATCGGTGCTCAATGCACTACGCCGCGAGGCGTGTGCCCGGCTCGCCGAGCAGCTCGCTGCGCCGCTGCCACGCCGGATCCGACCAGGCGCACCGGCGCCGGTGGTGCCGGCAGCCGCGGCGGTACCCGCGCCGGCCCGCCTTCATCTGCTGGTGCGCAGCGCCGAACAGCTGGCAGCAGCGCTGGAGCTTCGGCCCGACAGCATCACCCTCGACTGGCTGGAGCTGTACGGGTTGCGGCCGGCCGTCGAGCAGGTGCGCGCCGCAGGCATCGAGGTGCGCGTCGCCAGCCCGCGCGTCCTCAAGCCAGAGGAGCAGAACCTGGTGCACTTTCTGCTCAAGCTCGATGCGACGATCCTCGTGCGCTCGAGCGGCTTGCTGCATGCGCTGATGACGCGGCCGCATCCACCCCTGATCGGCGATTTCAGCCTGAACGTCGCCAATGCCGCCGCCGCGCGCGCCTTCCTCGACACCGGGCTCGACCGCATCACCCCTACCCACGACTGCAATGCGGCGCAGATCGCTGCGCTGGCCGGCGCCATCGGGCCGCAGTATGTCGAAGTGATCGCGTACCAACATCTGCCGGTGTTCCACACCGAGCACTGCGTGTTCTGCCGCTTCCTCTCGCAGGGCACCAGCTCGCGGGATTGCGGCCACCCGTGCGAACAGCACCGCGTGGCACTGCGTGATGCACGCGGCCGCGCGCATCCGGTGCTCGCCGATGTCGGCTGCCGCAATACCGTGTTCGGCGCCGAAGCCCAGGAAGCCAGCCGCCACCTCGCTGGCTGGCGGGCCGTCGGCATCGGCGACGTGCGCCTCGAGTTCGTCCACGAGCATGCCGCCCAGCTCACGGCTGTGACGACGGCGTTTCGTCAGGCGCTCGCCGGCGAACTCACCGACGCCGAGCTCGCTCGCCGCCTGCGCCGCGTCGCACCGCAATCGACGACCGAGGGCAGCCTGTTTGTGCCGGCCGACCACGACGTCATCCCGCTGCTCTGAGCTCGGGTGAGCACGCGCGAACCACCACCGCGTGGCACTGCGTGATGCACGCGCGAACCCCTGCCCGGAGCTCGGGTGAGCACGCGCGAACAG
>CAIQIY010000567.1 GCA_903871975.1 uncultured Chloroflexota bacterium
ATCAGCACACGACAGGTGCCGACCAATCAGCCGATCACGCATGCCTGGCAGCGCGCTGGCGTGTATCGGGTGTCTGCCAACACTTATGGCACGATCACCGAGCGCGTCATCGAGATCATCGACATTGATAGCCTGCGCATGGCAACGCATGTACCGGCACTGTGGCGTGATCTCCCCGGCGCACGACTCGCGGGCGCATGGGTGTCACTCGACGCGGCGGAATGATTCACCGACACACTCGTCGGTTGCGTGGTGAAATATCACACGTGAGGGAGGTCGATGATGCCACGGTGGTATCGGGGATATGAGGCGCGTGGCAAGTTGCCGCCCAAGCTCCAGCAGTTGCGTGGTTTCATCCAGTATCAGCGGCTCGGCGATGTGATACCGGTCGTGCGCGTCGAGCGTGCGCCGGGCAAGCAATACTACCTGTTCCTGGGCATCGAGCACGAGGTGTTTGGCGAGCTACCCGAATCGCTGCGTGGCGTACTGGGCAACGCCAAATTCCTCGGTCATCCGTTCGATGAGCCATTCACCCTCGAGCAGATCCGGTCGATGGTGAGCGGCGAGGTCGCTGTTCACGACTACACGCGCCTGCTGCCGTTTCGGCAGACGGTCTGCCCGCCGATCGTTGCCGGCGACGGCGCTGCCGAACGCGACGACGAGGGCGAGCAGGCGATCGACGACAGCGACCGATGGCAAACGCTCGTGCATGTCCTGTCGGCGCTCGGCGCTGGCCCGGTCGCGACGCTGCAGCATATCTGGCACGAGCTGGGCGGCTCATCGGCCCGCAGCCTGACGCGCACATTGCGCCTGCTCGGCTATCTCGAGACGGACCCGACCGGCCGGCGTTGGGAGATGGCGCCGACGGCATTCGTGTCGATCAGCCACGGGCCCTACGCCGATGCGGTGCTGCTCTGTGGCCGCCGCGATCAGCGCCTGGTGTCTGCGCTGGCCGCGGCGTTCCAGGTCGAGCATGTGATGCAGCCGGGTGGCAACGGCCCGGCGGCATGCATCATTCACGGCGCGACACTCGACGAACTGACGCAGACCGCAGCGGCGCACGGGGTGCATGCCCGGGCGGTAGCCCATGCTGGCGAGCGCCTGGCACAGCACCTGCCCAGTCTCGCGGAGTGGGTCGAACGCCTCGAAGTGATCCCCGGCGTGCATCCGGAGCGTTTCAGCATCGCGCGCTACGATGGCCGCGATTTCACGCCAGTCGTCTTCCATCGCGAGCAGAGCGGGCTGTACCAGCTGTCGTCGCGCCGCGATTGGGGCGCTGCCGGTGGCGCGGGCGATGCCCAGCACGCGCTGCTGTATCACGCGCCGAGCGGTCGCTGGTTCCGTGGCGATTGGCACGGCATGCGCTTCGCTGCCATCGACTGGGCGGGCATCGCCTGCCCGATCCAGGCTGATCCGGCGACCGGATGGTTGCGCGTCGCCGCCCAGCGTCGCTGGCCCGAACTGTACGAGCGTGCCCTGATCCTCGCGAGCGGTCGCTTGCCGGTGTGGCGTGAAGGCGGCTGGGAGTACGAGGGGATCAGCCCGGGCATGATCGACACACTGACACCGAAGCTGAATCTGGTACGAGAGGAGTGAGCACGATGGTGGTTGATGTCATTGGCGCACACGATCGCCTGGCCGCAATGTACCGGCTCTACGTCAACAGCGCGTTACCGCTGCGCTCAGCTGAGCTCGCCGAAGAGCGTGACCGACTGCTCGCCCGACCCGGCATGCTCAGCCAACCACCGTTGGTCGAGCCGGTACCGCGCTACCGATCCTCGGGCCTGACGCTCGCTGCGGCGGCGCGCATGCTCGCCGATGATTATGCCGACCTGGCACCCCTTGGCCGCCAGTTATTTGCCGATGACCTGATGCTGTATCAGCACCAGTTCGCCAGCCTCGAAGCGGCGACCATGCGGCAGCGCGACATCGTCGTCACGACCGGCACGGGTTCCGGCAAGACCGAGTGCTTCCTCCTGCCATTGTTCGCCCAGCTCGCCAGCGAGTCGCGCAGGTGGCCGGCAGCCGGGCCGGCATCGGCGGGCCGGTATTGGTGGCGCGGCGATGGTGGCCGAGTCGGGCAGTGGCAGCACATGCGGCGACCGGCAGCGATGCGCGCGCTGGTGTTGTACCCGCTGAATGCGCTGGTCGAGGATCAGTTGCGCC
>CAIQIY010000568.1 GCA_903871975.1 uncultured Chloroflexota bacterium
AGTGCCATCGCGGGCGAGCTGCACCGCGCATGCAGATCGACCATGAGGTCGACGTCATCGCCGACCGCCTCGCGCACTGCGCGCACCATGCGTTCGGCGAAGCGCACCGGGCGCAACCCTTCGATTGGCTCGGTCCGTGGCACGGCCATGAATTTGAGCGCCGTCGCGCCGGCGGCAGTGACACTGAGGGCGCGTTCGGCAAACTCGGCCGGGTCGCTGCTCTCGTACATGCTCTCCATCGTGCCGCCGCCGAGATGATCATAGACGCGCACGCGGTCGCGCACGCGGCCGCCGAGCAGCTCGTATACCGGCACCCCCAGCCATTTGCCCTTGATGTCCCACAATGCCTGTTCGATGCCGCTGATCGCCGTCATGCCTTCGATGCCCGATTTCCAGAAATACTGGCGATACATCATCTGGTAGAGGTGCTCGATGCGGCGCGGATCCTCGCCGACGAGCAGCCGACCGACGTCCTCGACGGCACCGACGACGCCGCGCGTCTTCCATTCGAGCGTCGCCTCACCCCACCCCGACAGGCCATCCTGGTCGGTGACGACATGGACGAAGATCCAGTTGCGCATGCGCGCGTTGACGACGAGTGACCGGATGCCGGTGATCTTCATCGAATGCTCCTCCGGGCTGCTGGTGCGCCCACCATAGCGGGCGGCACCCGCAGTTGTCAAGCCCTGCCAGTCGCCGGGGTGCAGGGCACGGGCGATCGTGGCGCAGTATAATCACACGCATCACGCCAGTGGAAGGAGTCCGACATGCCACAGCTCGCTTCGGTGTCACCGCTCGATCACGGGATCGCCGAACCGCCACCCGAGGTGTCGCTCGCATGCTACCGCGCGCGCCATGCTGCGGTGCAGCAGCGCATGCACGCTGCCGGTCTCGACTGGCTGGTCGTCTATGGCGATCGCGAGCACAGCGCCAATCTGGCCTATCTCACCGGATTTGATCCGCGGTTCGAGGAAGCACTGCTGCTGATCGCAGCCGATGGCCGCATGCGCCTGCTGGTCGGCAACGAGTGCCTCGGCTACCTGCCCGACGCAGCACTCGGCATCGAGATCGAACTATTCCAGGAGCTGAGCCTGCCGGGCCAGGCGCGCGACGCCAGCCGACCACTGGATCACCTGCTGGCCGATGTCGGCATCGGCCCGGGCAATCGCGTCGGATGTGTTGGCTGGAAAGTCTTCGACAGTGCGCTCATCGCCGGTGGCGCGACGGCCAGCGAGCTGCCGGCCTACCTCATCGACGCGCTGCGCACACGCTGTGGTACCGCCGACGCCGTGCGCAACGCGACCGGGATGTTCATCGACCCGGCAGATGGTCTGCGGCTGCGCTGCGAACCCGAGCAGATCGTGCGCTTCGAGTATGCCGCCAGCGTGACGTCGGCAGGGGTCCGTGCCGTCGTCGGCGCATTGCAGCCAGGTGTGCGCGAAGACGCGCTGGAGCGCCTGCTGGACTCGCGCGGGCTGCCGCTCTCGTGTCATCGCATGATCGGCTTCGGCGCCAAGGCCCGGCGTGGTCTGGCCAGCCCGAGCGCCGGGCGCGCGCACCTCGGTGACAGCTTCACCTGTGCGTTCGGCGTCAGCGGCGCGCTCACCTGTCGCGCTGGTGCCATCGCCGCCGGGCCCGATGATCTGCCAGCCGAGCTGGCCGCGTTCTATCCGCGATTCGCGGCGAACTACTTCGCCGTCACCCGCGCCTGGTATCAGGCACTGGCGGTCGATGTGCCGGCCCGCCGCGTGGTTCACGCCGCCGACGAGCTGCGCGATCCGGCGTTGTTCGACTTCGCCGTCAATCCGGGCCATGCGCTGCACCTCGACGAGTGGGTGCATTCGGCGTTCACCGCCACGAGCGACGTGATGCTGGCCTCGGGCATGGTAGTGCAGATGGACATCATTCCGGTCAGCCGTGGGCCATTCTGCACCGCCAACGCCGAGGATGGCGTGGTCCTGGCCGATGCGACGCTGCGCGCGGCGCTGGCGGCAGACGCGCCCGCCTGCTGGGAGCGCATGCTGGCGCGGCGTGCGTGGATGCGGGACGCGCTCGGCATCACGCTGCACGAGAGTGTGCTGCCCCTCGCCGATACCACCGGCTGGTTCGCGCCGTACGCGCTCGATGCGTCGCGTGCGTTCGTGTGGTGAGTGCATGACCTCTGCGCCGCTGGCATTGCGTGGCGGGGCTGTGGCGTTGGCGCCGTCCTCACCAGCGCTCCCGGGGCCCGATTGACGGGCGGCAGTGGCCCGGCTATACTTGCGGCGGCGAGCGAAGGGGCGCAGATGTTCCACGAAATCGACCATATCGGCATGGCTGTGACCGATCTCGAGTCGGCGATCGCCAGCTACCGGGCGCAGTTCGACGTCGCCGACTGGCAGATCGTCGAGCTACCGGAGCGACACATGCGTGTCGCCTACGCGCGGATCGGCGGCAGCGCCATCGAACTGATCACACCCACCGGCCCGGCAGCAGCATTCAGCCGGTTCCTGGCCGAACGCGGCCCGGGCATGCACCACATCGCCTACCGCGTCCATGACCTCGACGCCACACTCGCCACGCTGCGGCAGCGCGGTGTCCGCCTGATCGACGACATCGGGCGTCCGGGGCTGCACGGCACGCGCGTCGCCTTCATCCATCCCATGGCCGTCGCCGGCGTGCTCACCGAGCTCGTCGAGCATGTTGCACCCTGAGAGGGCCTGTGTCGTCGACGATGCGCCGTAATCTGCTGTTCGCCGCTGGCCTGGGCCTGGCGATCAGCCTCGTGCTGGGGTTACTGGCCGATGCCCGGGCGGTTGCGGCCAGTCTGGCAGCATTCGATGCGAGCGTTCTGCCGCTGGTGATCGGGCTCACCGCACTCAACTACGCCCTGCGCTGGGCCAAGTGGCACGGGTATCTGCATCAGCTGGCGATGGCCAAGGGCATCACCATACTCGACAGCATCCTGATCTTCGCTGGCGGCATGATCATGGCCGTGACGCCGGCGAAAGTCGGCGAGGTGCTCAAATCGGCATTGCTCAAGCGGCTGAACGGTACCGCGGTCAGTGCATCGGCGCCGATCGTCGTGGCCGAACGCGTCACCGACGGCATTGCGATGCTGCTTCTGATGAGTGTCGGCCTGACGCTGTACGAGCCGGCGCGGCCGGCATTCATCGCCCTGGTGCTGCTCACGATCATCGGGCTGGTGCTCATTCAGTGGCGACGCGCGGTCGCCTGGGGCCTGGCGCGGCTGGCCGCCCTGCCCGTGGCGCAACGCAGCGCCACGCGCCTTGCGGCAGCCTACGACAGCACTCGCGCGCTGCTGGGCTGGCGCGCGCTGTTCGGCGCGACCATCGTCAGCGTGGTGTCGTGGTTCGGCGAATGCCTGGCATTCGCGTTCGTCCTCGTCGGCCTGGGTGTTCCGCTCGACGCACGGCTGGTCATCGTCGCCACGTTCGTGTTCGCCGCCTCGACGCTCTTCGGCCTGGTCTCGTTCCTGCCCGGTGGGCTCGGCGTCTCCGAGGCTTCGAGCGCCGGATTGCTGGTGCTGCTGGTGCCCCTCGCCGGTGGGCCGGCGGCAGCGGCGACGATCATCATCCGGTTCGCCACGCTGTGGTTTGGCGTGGCGCTCGGCGCACTGGCGCTGCTCTGGTTTCGCCGACGGCATGGTGCTCATGCCGATGAACACGCATGAGGGAACCATGATGCGCTGGTGGCGACTGATGAGCGTGTGGTTGTTGTTGGCAGCACCTGCGCTGAGCGCGTGCGGCAGTACTGCGTTGCTCGCGGATGTGATGCTGTCACAGCCGGTGCTGCAACCGAGTGGTGCCGGCGAGACGCTGGCGATCAGCTACGTGGTCGGCCGCGAGGCGCTGGTGTCGGTGGCGCTGGTGGCTGCCGATGGTACGAGCTACCCGTTGCGGCGTGAACAGCGGCGCATGCCATCGAGCGAGCCGTACACGCTCCGGTTCGACGGCACTGCACCCACCGACGATCCGGTGGTCCGGCGTCGCGCGCTGCCGGGCGGCACCTACCGGGTGGTTCTGGCGGCAACTGGCCTCGATGGCAGCCGCGAGACCATCGAACTGCCGCTGCAGATCGTCGGCGACGAGCGGCAGCCGCCCTCGATCGACGGCCTGGTCGCAGCG
>CAIQIY010000569.1 GCA_903871975.1 uncultured Chloroflexota bacterium
CGGCGAGCAGGAAGCCGACGACGCTGCCGAGGTGGTGCGCGATGGCTCGATGCCACCGTGGTTCTATCTGCCCCTGCACGCCGAAGCCGTGCTGACCGTTGCCGAGGGTCAGGCGCTCATCGCCGGCCTGACGGCGACCTTCGGCACCGAGCGTGGCGCGGGGCGGCTGCGCGATGGCGACGACGACTGAGCGACAGGTCAGTCGCCGGCTGCCGCCGCCAGCACCAGCACTGCTGCGCTGCAGCGCCACGCCACGCGCCATGAGCGGCCGGCATCGGCGGTGTGCAGCACCACACCGTCGGTGCCGCCAGCCCACGCCGCGGCCGGGTCATCGCCCGAAGGTGCCAGGCACGTGATGGCGCCGATGCGCTCGACCGGCATGCGCGCTGCCTGCCAATGAATGCCACCGTCCTCGCTGCGAAACATCTGTGCGCCTGCCGCGCCGGCGCCGAGCACCACCGGCACGTGGCCGTCCAGGGCGGCGTACGCGGTGGCGCCCACCAGCCGCGGCACCGCGATGGCGCGCAGGCCCTGGCGGTGTACGACCTGCGTGCCCGGCGCCCGCGGTACGCGCGGCGCCACGTGCCAGCTCGCACCACCATCGAAGCTCATCCAGCCGCCACCGTCGCCGCACCCCGCCGTCACTGTCTCGGTGTCGAATACCTCGAGCGCCACGACGCGCTGCCCCGCCAGGATCATGCGCGGCGCCGCCGCCGGCAGCCCACCCCAGGCCAGGAGCCCGGCCTCGGTCCCGATGAACACCATCACACCCCCCACTCCTGGTTGCGCCGGCGCTGCACTCGGCGGCGTTCACTGCGATGCAGTATCGCATGCGCCGCGCGGGCGTCAACCGCCACGTGCCGGCGCGGCAGGCCACTGCGCACGGCGCCCAACCCAGGTCGCGGCAGTGCATGACGCGACCTGCATCCGGTACAATGCCATCGCAGACGTCGCACACAAGGGGATTGATCATGCGCGCACTACCCTGGTTGCTCAGCCTCGCGCTCGCGCTGGCATTGCTCGTCACCGTCAGGCGGTTGCACGCCGCCGAAGCGCGTGGCGACCTGTTCCGCGACCGTGCCTGGGAGCTCGACCGCCGCCTGGTGTCGCGGGGAGCACACTGATGCAACGGATCGCCATCATCGATCTGGGGTCGAACACGACCCGCATGATCATCATGGGCTACACGCCGGGGCACTCGTTCCGCCTGCTCGACGAAGTACGCGAGAGCGTGCGCCTCGCCGAGGATATCGGCGCCGACGGTGCGCTGGCGCCGGCAGCGATGGAACGCGGCATCGCGACCATGGCGCTGTTCTGCAGCCTGTGCCGCGCCAGTGCCGTCGATGTCGCCGTGCCGGTTGCGACCAGCGCCGTGCGCGAAGCCAGCAATCAGCTGGCGTTCCTCGCCGCCGTCGAAGTGCACTCCGGGCTGCGGGTTCAGGTGCTGAGTGCCAACGAGGAGGCGTATTACGGCTACCTGGGCGTCGCCAATTCGCTCGACATCCGGCATGGCTACGTGATCGACATCGGTGGCGGCAGCACCCAGGTGTCGCGCGTCGAACAGCGGGTGGCGACGCGCAGCTTCAGCCGGCCGGTCGGCGCGCTGCGGCTGGCCGACGGATTGCGGCATGCCGATCCGATCAGCCGCGGCGCCTTCGCGGCGGTGCGCGAGGCGATCGAACGGCACTTCGCGACGCTCGACTGGCTC
Organism: uncultured Chloroflexota bacterium; assembly: GCA_903871975.1. GTDB lineage: Bacteria > Chloroflexota > Chloroflexia > Chloroflexales > Roseiflexaceae > CAIQIY01. Next base: position 1,709 of record CAIQIY010000569.1, read on the forward strand.
GACATGGTGCCGGATGAACGGCTCGCGGGTGTCGGCGGCACCATCCGTGCGCTCGGCGAGCTCGACATGCGCCGGCGCAACTATCCGCTCGAACGGGTGCACGGCTACGTCCTCGAACGCGAGCGCCTCGAGGATCTGATCGAGCTGCTGCGCGTGTCGACGCGCCGCCAGCGCGAGGCCCTGCCCGGCGTGAGCCGTGACCGCGCCGATCTCCTGTTGCCCGGCGCCTTGATCGTGGCGCACCTGATGGACCGTGCACAAGCCACGGCGCTGCAGGTAGGCGGGTGTGGCCTGCGCGAAGGGCTGTTCTACGCGCACTTCCTCGCCGGGCAGCCACGGCCGCTCTTCGAGGACATGCGGCGCTTCAGCGTGGTGAATCTGGCGCGGCTGTCGCACTACGAGGCACCACACGCCGAGCACGTGGCCATGCTGGCGCTCCAGTTGTTCGACCAGCTGGCGTCGCTGCATGGCTACGGCACATGGGAGCGGGAGCTGCTCGAGCATGCGGCGACGCTGCACGACATCGGGGTGTCGGTGAGCTACTACGACCATCACCGCCACGGCGCCTATCTGGTCATGAATGCCGCGCTGCAGGGGTTCAGCCACCGCGAGGTGGCGCTGCTCGCGCTGCTGGTGCGCTTCCATCGCAAGGGCGAGGTCGATGTCGGCACACTGCGCGGCGTGCTCGCCCCCGGTGACGAGCGCCGCGTCGCGCGCC
>CAIQIY010000570.1 GCA_903871975.1 uncultured Chloroflexota bacterium
AGCAAGGCGGCGGTCGAAGCATTCAGTCGCTCGTTGGCATTGCAGGTCGCGCGTGCCGGCATTCGCGTCAACACCATCTGCCCTGGCATCATTCGTACGCCGCTGAGCATTGGCCAACGTGCCGATGCCGATCCGACGGCATTCTTCGGGCGGTTCGCCGCGCGCATTCCGCTCGGTCGCGTCGGCTTGCCCGACGACGTCGCCGGGATCGTGGCGTATCTGGCCTCGGATCAGGCACGCGCCATCACTGGGGCATCGTTGTTGATCGACGGCGGCCAGACGCTGCGCCGCTGGGTGAGTGCGCCGGACATCTGATGCCCGGCAAGCGCCGCCGGGCTGCCCGGTGACAGCGATGCGTGCCTGCTCCTGCGCCGCGGCGGTCGCTGCGGCGCAGCCAGCGTTCAACGGTGCCCGACGGCGCCCCGCCGATGCAGCTCGGCCCAGCAGCGGAACGCCTGACGAACCTTCTGCCCCTCAACCATCGGTGGCACCGACGAGCTGCGCGAGCGCCGTGCGGTAGCGCGCAACGTTGCGCAGCTTGATCTCTTCGTAGCCACGAATCATGTCGGGAAGCCCGGCGATTGCCACCGCACGCTCGATTCGCCCGGCAGTGAGCACAGCCAGCTCGGCCTCGATCACCTGACGGTACTCGCCGATCAGCGCACGTTCGACGCGCCGAACCGGTGCCTGGCCGAAGGGATCGAAGGGTGTCCGCCGCAGGCCGCGCAGCCGCACCAGCACATGATAGACGCCATCGAACCACGCGCCCAGGCCGATCTTCGTTCGACGGCCCAACGCGCGGAGGAATGGTGGCAGCAATTGGTACTGGCGACGGGCGCCCGCACCGAACTGCCGGTCGATGGTCGCCGTCAGCTCGGGCTGCAGGCTGAGCCGCGCGACCTCGTATTCGTCCTTGTAGGCCATCAATTTGAACAGATAGCGCGCTACTGCCTCGCTCAGCCGACTGCTGCCCGGCAGCACATCGGCTTCGGCGCGCACCACACGGCGGACCAGCTCGGCATACTCGCGGGCGTACGCCGCATCCTGATAGGCGATCAGCTCGGGAACGCGGATCTCCAGCAGCCGCAGCAGCTCACCCTCGGCACCAATCGTCTCGATGATCGTGCGGGCGGCGGCGCTCACCACCGGCCGGGGCGCCACGGTGCGGCGCTGCAGCTCGGCATCCGCCCAGCCCGGATCGATGACGACCATCCGCCCAACGCGAAAGGCCTCGCGATTACGCTCGACGGCGACGCCATTCAGTTCGATTGCGCGCTCGATGCTCGCAGCCGAGACAGGCAACAGACCACGTTGATACGCAGCGCCGAGCACGATCATGTTGGCCATCAGATGATCGCCAAACAGACGGTCGGCCAGGTCGACTGCGTCGAGATATGTGTTCGCGCCAGGCGTCGTATGCTGCTCGATCTGTGCGATCAGGCGCTCCTGGGCCGGATACGTAACCTCGGGCGAACGCACCATCGCCCCGGTCGGCATGGCACTGGTCGAGACGATGGCGGTCGTGACGCCACGGGCGACCCGCGACAAGTGCGGCGCAGCCGCCGCGCTGAGCAGATCGAACGCCAGATAGCAGGTCGCCATGCCGTTGCCGACCCGGTTGGCTCCGGTGAACGGCTGCGACGACAGCTTCAGATGCGAGACGACCTGGCCGCCCTTCTGACTCAACCCGGTCTGGTCCAGGCCGATGACCTGCAGACCATCGAGCAACGCCGCCGTACCCAGCACCTGATTGACCGTCACGACGCCGGTGCCGCCGATGCCGATGAGATAGATGGCAGCTGCGGCCGGTCGCTCGCCCACCGGCTCGGCAAGGTCATCGGGCAATTCGGGGCGTGGTGGGCGCGGCGGGCGCACGCCATCGGCCGGTGTGATGGTCAGAAACGCCGGGCAATCGCCGAGCAGACACGAGTAATCCTTGTTGCACGACGACTGGTGTATCCGCGTCTTGCGGCCGTATTCGGTATCGACCGGCAGCACGCTCAGGCAGTTCGATTGCACGCCACAGTCGCCACATCCCTCGCAGACTGCCTCATTGATCAGGACGCGCAGCGCAGGATCGGGCTGGCGACCGCGCCGGCGCTGGCGGCGCAGCTCGGCGGCACACATCTGGTC
>CAIQIY010000571.1 GCA_903871975.1 uncultured Chloroflexota bacterium
CCTCGGCGTGCTGAACGCCGCTGGCCCGGCATGCCGCGTGCTGGTGGTCAGGGCCCCCGACGCGCTGCATGGCCAGGACGCGATGCTCGACGATCTGGGATTCCTCACGGGCGCCCGCGTGTTGCGCCGTGCCGCCGGCGACTCCATCCGACGCGTGCGCCGCGAGGATCTCGGCCACGCGCGGCGGGCCTGGTCCGACGACGAGCACATCGGTGTGATCGGTGGGCGGGGCCCGGCCGCGGCACTGCGCATCCATCTGATGCACCTGCGCCAGGCGCATGCGCGCGCCGAGCAGGCCGACATACGCACGCGCCTCGGCGAACGGATCGGCAAGCTGCAGGGCGGCAGCGCAGTGCTGTGGGTGGGCGGGCTCGGCCCGGCAGACATCGCCGAGCGGCGCGAACGGGCCGATCGCACGCTGTCGGCGCTGCGCGCGACCATCGGCCGGGGGGTGGTGCCCGGCGGTGGTGCCGCATTGCTCGCGTGTGCATGGCAGCTGCGGGCACGGGCAGTCGACGCCGACGACCCCGACGAGGCTGCGGCACAGCGAATGCTGGCGCGTGCCCTCGAGGAGCCGGCGCGGGTGATCATCCACAACGCCGGATACGATCCCGTCCCGCTGGTGCACGCGATCGCCCGGGCCGGCGCTGGCCATGGCTTCGATGTGCGCACCGGGCAGGTGGTCGATCTGCGCGTCGCCGGCATCATCGATCCGCTGGGTGTGGTGCATGCGGCGCTGCACAGCGCCATCGCCAGCGCCGCGCTGGCACTGACCGTCGACGTGCTGGTGCATCAGCGCCTGCCCGAGCTCTCGTTCGAGCCGTGACGCACGGCCGACCACCATTCCGACCTGCTGACCGACCGTTCGATGAAAGTGTGGACAACCGATGAGCAAGGTTCGTTGGGCAGTCGTTGGAACGAGCGATTTTGCGCTCGATTGGATCGCCCGTGGCATCAGCCTGAGCCGCAACGCGACGGTCGCGGCGATCGTGAGCCGTGATGCAGCCCGCGGCGCTGCTGCCGCACGGCGGTTTGGCGCCGAGCACCGCGTTTCCTCGATCGACGAGATCGACACCACCGTGGTCGATGGTGTGTTTCTGGTGTTGCCGGCGGCCATCCATGCCGAATACGCCATCGCCGCCGCCCGCCGCGGCCTGCACGTGATCAGCGAGAAGCCGATGGCGCCGTCGGTCGCCGATTGCCGGCGCATGGTCGATGCCGCGCGCGACGCGGGTGTCGTGCTGGCCGTCGCCCAGTGCATGGAATGGACATCGCCGATGGTGCGGGCGCGCGCGCTGCTGGCCGATGGCGCGATCGGCGACGTCGTGACGGCGAGCATCTCGGCGTCGTTCACTGCGCAGCCCGATGCGGCCTGGCTGCGCGACGACATGCGCCAGCGCGGTGCGGGTGCGCTGGTCGACATGGGCGTGCATGCGGTCGACGGCATCACCCGCCTGCTCGGCCCGGTGCGCCGCGTGTCGTCGCTGATGGGCACGCGCTTTCCGGCGTATGCGGGCGACCACAGCGCCACGCTGTTGCTCGAGTTTGCGTCGGGCGTGCACGGCGTGCTGCAGTCGCACTACACCTGCTACCAGAACGGGCTCGAGATTCAGGGGACACACGGTCGGATCTGGAGCAGCGAGTGGTGGGGGCGCGAATTCGCCGGGAACCTGCACATGCAGCGTGGTGACGAAGTGACGACGTGGCAGCTGCCGCGGGTGAATGTCTATGTGCCCCAGATCGAGCATGTGTCGGAGTGCGTGCTCACTGGCGCGACGCCGGTGATCTCGGGCGAGCGCGGCCTGGCGAACATGGCGGTGATCGAGGCCGGGTTGCTGGCTGCGCACGCCGGCGGCTGGGTCGATGTGCCGGCGCAGCCGTGAGTACGACGACGAGTGGAGCGCCGGCGGCAGCGGTGTATGCACTGGCCGCAGTGCCACACGCGGGGGTGCTCTTCGCCGCATGCGGCACTGGCCTGCTGCGCTCCGATGATGGTGCCGCCAGCTGGCAGCCAGCGCTCACGGCGCTCGCGCTCAGCGCCCCGCTCCCCGCGACCGGCGTCGCGTGCCACGATGACACCGTGCTCGTCGGCGTGCCGGGTGGCGTACTGGTGTCGCATGATGCCGGCAGCAGCTGGGCGACGGTGCTGCTGCCTGACCCGGCGCCGTTCATCACGGCACTGGTGTGCTCGCCGGCGTTCGCCAGCGATGGCGTGGCATGGGCGGCGACCGCCGACGACGGCGTGTTTCTCACCAGCGATGGCGGGCACCATTGGCGCGCCTGGAACATCGGCCTGTTCGATTCGGCGGTGTTGTGCCTCGCGGCGTCGCCGTCGTTCGTACACGACCGGCTGTTGCTGGCGGGCGGCGCGAGTGGCCTGTTCGTCAGCACGAACGGCGGGCGGCGCTGGGACGAGTGCGTGCTCCCGGCGTACGAGGCCGTGGTGCTGAGCGTGGCATGCCTGGCGGGCGCGACGCCGCGCCTGGTGGTGGGCACAGCCGACCATGGGGTGTTCGTGTCGCCGGATCGCGGCCGGAGCTGGGAGACGCTGGCGACGCCGCTGGGCGCGGTCAATGCACTGGTCGCCGAAGCCGCGCCCGACGGCGTGGGCCGCCTGTTGGCGCTGTTCGACGATATGCCGTATCATTCCCATGATGCAGGCGCCACCTGGGTGCACTGCCCCGGTGGTGCCGGAGCCGTCGCGCTGCTGGCGCCGGCCGGCCTGGCACCCGGCCAGCCGCTGATCGTCGGTTTGGCCGACGGCGGCATCACGCGCACCGCACTCGCGTAGGGGCACCACGATGGAACTCGACGAACACCGACACATCGGCCAGCGCGCCAGCACCATCGTCGCCGAGCTCGCGCGCATCCGCGGGCACATCCGCGCACTGTCCGACGACATCTGGCTCGCGATCGACCACAACGATGCCACAGCGCTCGACGAAGGTGTCGCGTTCAAACGCGACTACAACCGGTCCATGGCGGCCTTCGATACCGCGACGGCCGGGCTGGTCCTGCTCCTGCAGCGGTTTGCCACCGACGATGCCGAGGACGGCGGCGCGCCGCCGGGAGGCCACGTCGTCGACCCCACACAGCCGCACAGCATCGACGAGGAGTTCACAAGCAAGCGGCCCGGCCGTCTCGTCCTGGCCGGCGAGACGGTCGGCGGGCTGACCACCTGGATCGGGGCCTACCGCGCGGTCATCGCCATCCTCGCGCGCCGCGACCCGCTGCGCTACGCCGACCTGCCCAACGACCCGCGCTTCATCTCGCGGCGCGGCAGCCCCGATTTTGCGCGCCACCCGGATGCGCTGCGTATACCTGCTGACCTCGGGGACGGACTGTTCATCGAAACCAAGCTGTCGACGACTAGCATTACCACGCGCATCGGTCGGCTGCTCGACGCCTTCGGCATTCCGCGCGATCAGCTGACGATCTATCTGCGCTGACCACTCGGTGCGCCCGCAGCACAGCGCGGCCCGCGTGCGAACCCGGCGCGGCGGATGCTGCGGCGCGAGGGAGCAGCACGCAGGAATGCTGGGCACGCGCTGGCGGTGCAGCGCG
>CAIQIY010000572.1 GCA_903871975.1 uncultured Chloroflexota bacterium
ACCAGATACGTGGGTATCCGGCGCCGTCGATCAACGCCGCTTCCTCATAGTCCTTTGGCAGGCTCTTGTAGAACTGCCGCAGCATGAAGATCAGGTAGGCACTGCCAAAGAATTTTGGGACGATGAGCGGGTAAAAGGTGTCGAGCCAGCCGAATCGGGCAAACGCGATGTATTGCGGAATGAGCGTGACCCAGGCTGGCAACATCATGGTGGCGAGCACCAACAGGAAGACCGTATTCTTGCCCGGTGCCCGCAGGCGCGCAAACCCATAGGCCACCAGCGAGCATGACAGCAATTCACCGATCATCGCACCGCCGGCGAAGATCATCGTGTTCTTGAAGTAGACGTCAAACCGATTCTGGCCGGTCAGCGCGTCCTGGTAATTCTTCCACTGCAATTCTGCCGGAATCCAGACCGGCGGAAACTTCGCGACTTCTGCCTTGGTCTTGAGCGACGTCGAGATCATCCAACCCAGCGGGAACAGGATGATCAGCACGCCCATGATGCACAGCGTCGTCGCGATGATGCGAACGATCTGCTCCTGACGCGCCTTGCCAGACAGGAAGCCGCGGCGCGGCGACGCGACAGCGATCGGTACGGCGGATGTCGTCTCGGCCATGGTATCCCTCCTCCTTGATGATCCTAGATCATGCCCTCTTCGTCGGCCTCGTAGTAGACGTAGCGCCGCGACGCCCAGAACATCAACAGGGTGAGGATCAGGATGATGATCATCAGGATCCAGGCTTGTGCCGACGCCACGCCCATGCGGTAGCGGCGGAAGGCATTCAGGAAGAGATACAGGTTGTAGAACATGCTGGCGTAGGCTGGCGCGCCCAGGTTGGTGGCACCGCTGATGACATACGCCGCTGTGAAGACCTGCATCGCACCGATCACACCGGTGATCGTGGTGAACAGGATGACGGGTGAGATCATCGGAATGGTGACGTTGAAGAATTGCTGGATGCGCCCGGCGCCATCAATCTCGGCCGCTTCGTACAGCGATGTCGGCACGCCCTGCAGCGCCGAGAGGAAGATCAGCATGCTGCCGCCAAATCCCCATAGCGACATCAAGGTGTACGATGGAACGACCCAGTTGGGATCCTGTAGCCAGCGTGGGCCGCTCAACCCGAGCGGGATGAACCCGCGATCACCGACCAGGCTGCTGATGATCGAATTGATGATGCCAAACTGCGGATTGAGCAACCAGCTGAACAACAACGCGACTGCTACGCTACCAGATAGCAACGCTGGTAGATAGAACAGCGTTCGGAACATGCCTAGCCACGGAACCTTCTGGTTCAGCAGGACGGCCAGCAACATGCCGAAGATGATGCCGACCGGCACCGACAGCAAGGTGTAGTAGCCTGTCACCTGCAACGACTTCCAGAAGACGCGGTCGTCAAAGAGATTGGCGTAGTTCCCCAGGCCCAGCCAGATCGGATCGTTGCGGAAGTCGTACTTGGTCATGCTGTAGTACGCAGTCATCACGATCGGGTAGAGCGTGAAGACCAGAAAGCCGATGACCCACGGCGAGATGAAGATCCAGAACCACAGCGCTTCGCGCCGCTCGATGTTGCCCGCCGGGATCAACCCGAATAGCGCCGATCGGCGCCTCGGTCGGCCCGGGGCATGTGTCGCACTGACTGCCACTGCTGCGCTCCTCTCCGTTCCCTTCAACCCCAGAAACTGACGACCTGCCCATCCGATTGCCGTACGTAGATCGCCCGGCCGGCGATCACCGGCGCCGTCGGTGCCAGGCTGGCGACCTCGGTCGACCAGACACGCTCACCGGACGTGGTATCGAGTGCCTCGATCTTGGTCGCGGCACCCATGCCACTCACGATGAAGACCCGATCGGTATCGACAGCGGGTAGCGAGACGAAGTTGAGGTCGCGATGCGACCATGTCTGCCGCCCGTCACGAACATCGAAGGCGTAGAGCGCGGTAGTGGACTTGGCGAACACCTGGCCGTCGGCGGCGCCGGCTGGTACCAGCGATTCGCCGGTGATCGCCACCTTCCAGGCAGTGGTGCCGTCATTGCGCTGCAGCGCGACGAGCTCGTCGTCGCTGGCGATGAAGACCAGCTGGCCAGCGATGACGGGGGCAAAATGAATCGCCGGTGTGGTGGCCTGGGCCCAGGCCAGCCCGCCAGTGCGTCGGTCGAGTGCATAGGTGAATGCGAAATCGGAGATGAAGATTTGCTCGCCGTCGAGCGCCGGGGCAGCGACGACCAGATCCTGCAGCGCGAAGACCCAACGCTCGGCACCGGTGGCGAGATCGAGCGCGTAGAGCTCTTGCCCGGCGGCTACGTAGACAACCTCGTCGCTGATCAACGGTGCAGTCAGATGCCCGCCAGTGTAGCCACTGGCCGCACTGCTCAACCGTCGTGGGACGTAACTCCAGCGCTCGGCACCACTGTCGAGGTCGAGTGCGACGATGCGCCCCTCGTTGGCCGCCTCGATTTTGACGATGACTTGGTCACCAGCGATGGCCGGCGATACGTATACCCCGCGGTATGCGTAGGTCCATCGCTCACGGCCACTGGCGATGTCGATGGCCTGGAGCGTGTCGTTCAACTCGATGAGGGCCACCCCCCGCGCGATCACCGGCGGCGAGCCACCGTCGTCGCCACGTGCGCCACCGATGGTTCGCTGCATCGTGAGCGGCAGGTTCAACGCCGCCGGAGTCGAGCGTGTGCGCGCCGGGTTCTGCCCCTCCATCGCCCAGTCGCTGCTGCTGCTCTCGCCGAGCTGCGCCGGGCTGAGCGCGGTGTCACCGATGCCGAGATCGGCGGGCGCGGGGACGTCGACAATCGCCGGTGCTGGTGCCGCGGCCGGCGCTAGCCGGTTGACGGCGAAGATCACCGCACCGACGAGCACGATCACGGCGAACATCCACAGACGCCGCTGCTCGAATTCTGTCACCCTGCAACTCCTTCGCGCCGGTGCGCCCATGTGGTGCTGCCACGCTCAATGAGCCGTGTGCCCATCACTGCCCGCACTGCTGGTTGCCCGGGCTCGTCGATGATCCGGCAGATGGTGTGGCTGGCGAGTTGCCCCATCTCGGTGAGCGGCTGGCGAATGGTGGTGAGCGTCGGATGGTATGTGCTGGCCTGCGGGATGTCGTCGTAGCCGATCACCGAGATGTCTTCGGGGACATTGATGCCGCGCTGGTGCAGTGCGCCGAGTGCCCCGAGCGCCATCTCGTCGCTGCAGGCGAAGATTGCCGTCGGCGGCACGGCGAGTTCCAGTAACTGCGCGACAGCACGCTGCCCCGCAGCATTGCTGAAATCGCCGGGAACGACGAGTTCGGCATCAAACGCGATGCTGTGCTGGCGTAATGCACAGCGGTAGCCGTTCATGCGAATCTGACTCACCAACACGTCGCTTCGGCCGGTGATCAGGCCGATGCGGCGATGACCGAGCCGGATCAGGTACTCGGTGGCGCTGTATGCGCCGCTGTGATTGTCGACACCGATGGTGTTGGCCTGGACGTCGTCGTGAACGTCGAGCAGCACCGTGGGTACGCCCGATCGTACGAGTTGCTGCGTCTGGTCGATGCTGGCAGAGGTGGGCAGCACCACGATCAATCCGTCGATCCGCCGGCTGTGAAGCAGCTCGGTGATCGCCTCGATCTGGGGTGCGCCACGCGTCGATCCGAGCAACAGGTGACGACCATGGTCGTGTAATCCCTGCTCGACGCCGGCGATGATCTGCGCGAAGAATGGGCTCGTCACCGACTCGACGATGAGGCCGACGAGGTCGGAACGGTCGCGCGACAGCCCCACCGCATGCGCGTTCGGGTGGTAATCGAGCTCGGCGATCGCACGCAATACCTGCGTGCGTGTGGTCGCCGCGACGAATGGGCTTTTGTTGATGACGCGCGAGACCGTCTGGTGTGACACGCCAGCACGTACCGCAACTTCGCGTATCGTTGTACGCCGCATGCGCCGCTCCACTCGTCGTCGGGAATGAGTCCACTGCATCGTGAACCACGATCGCCGCGCCCCGCCTCCGTCGTGCTGGGCTTGCTGATCGTGATGGTGAGCGCTTGGTTGCCCGATGGGGCAAGCTTGTGACGCGTCACAGTATACCAGATCACGACGCCATGTCAAGAAATGGAGGGATCACATCAGGGCTGATGCAACGTCGCGGAGCGGAGCAGTACCAGCGTTGTGTGTGGCCTCGCTGCGCGCGTGCCGCCACTGTCGACCGCTGGCGCTTCCGGCTCTGATGTGGCATCCGCCCTGGGAGTCACACGCAGGCACGAAGGCGAGGCACCGCGGCACCTGGTGCAACGACCGGGCCGGCCATCAGCGCTGCACCATACGCGCGTGGTGGTACGAGCGGCACAGGGGTCCATGGTTCGTGATCACGATGCGCGCGCTGGATCGTGCCGCCCGACCAGCGCACGATCGTGGGGGCGCACCGCACCGCGATCACGCGCCATCCGGCTGTTCCGCACCCGCAGGCCTTCGCGTATGCCAACACCGACACCCTGCTCTCCTCCCCCCTTCGTGCGCCCCCATCCCTTCGCGCCTTCGCCATCGGTTGGAGAGCATCAGCATGTGTGTGTTATGATATGTGCGGTTGAATGTTCGGTTCTGGTAGCTGAACGATCAGCGGCAGATCACACGCATCCGCGTGCAGGCGCTGACGAGCAAAGGCCGCCGGGCTGCGGGCGGGGCCCCGCAGGCGCAGCATCGGCCAAAGCACTGTCGTGACCACATTGCGGGCGCACAACGAGGAGTTTGACGGTGCGGATCTCTGAAATTCTGGTGCTCCACCATAGTCATCTCGACATTGGCTACACCCACAGCCAGCCGATCCTCTGGGAATTGCAGCGCGACTACATCGACCAGGCGCTCGATCTGCTTGATGCCACGGCAGACTGGCCCGCCCTGAGCCAGCCGCGCTGGACGTGTGAGGTCACCATGCCGGTCGAGCGCTGGCTGGCGACGGCACAGCCCCACGATGTCGCACGATTTCGCGGCCATGTCGCGACCGGCAGGCTCGGGATCTCGGCGATGGCACTCAATACGACGCCACTTTGTACCGCTGAGCAGCTCGCACGCCAGCTTGCACCGACACGGCGGCTGCGCGCAGCACTCGGTGCGCCAATCCGCACCCTCAATCAGCACGATGTCAATGGCATCCCCTGGGCACTGGCGGATCTCATGATCGACAGCGGCGTTGAACTCCTCACGATGGCGATCAATATCCACCTGGGCCGCGCCGTCACGCCCCGTCCCGGCGTGTTTCGCTGGCAGGCACCTTCCGGCCGCGAACTGCTGGTGATGAACGGCAATCATTACACGATGTTCGATCAGCTGCTGCATTCATGGGATAATCGGGTCGAACGCATGGCCGAGGGCCTGCAGGAGTACACCCGCGTCCTCGAGCGCATCGATTATCCGTTTGACTTCTTGTACCTCACGTCGACGAATCCCCCCGGACTATGGGACAACTCACCACCGAACGCCGAGGTGGCCCGCTTGATCCGGGAATGGAACGATGCGGGCTACGAGCCGCGCATTCGCTATGTGACACCCGACGATCTGCTGGCGCGGCTGCGCACCATCCCTGCTGCTGATCTGCCACTGCAGCGCGGTGATTGGACCGACTATTGGAATTTTGGGTGTGCGAGTACGGCGTACGAGACGCGCATCAATCAGGGGAGCAAACCGCGCCTGTTCACGGCGGATTTGCTCGGTGCACTGCGCGCAGGCCCCATCCATCCCGCACGGGCGGACGTGGCACGACGTGCGTGGCAGGCGCTGAATCTCTACGATGAGCATACCTGGGGCTATGCCAATACCATCCCCGGGCATCCACATGGTCGGGCACAGGAGCGCCTCAAGGTCCATCATGCCTACGAGGGCCGTGAACTCACCGATTATCTGCTGATGACCGAGCTGGAGGAACTGGCGGGAAATCCGCCGGAGTGGCGTGGTCGGGCCGGCGCGCTGCTGGTCAATCCGGTCGGCATTGCACGCGAAACCTATGTGCGCATCCCTGCCGAGTGGCGCGTGGCGCGCAAGTGGCTTCGTGCCGAGCAGTCGGGCTATACCCAGATGTACGAACGCGATGCCGGCGACTGGTGTGGCCCGATCAGGCTCGCACCGTACGGCTGGTGCCGGCTGTCCCTGGATGCGCTGCCGCCCGCCGAGCCACATCCTGGGATCCGCATCGATGGATGGCCGGCAACGCCACGCCCGGTCGGCTGGCGTGGTGCACATCAACGGGTCCCAGGCGACCGCGCGACGATCGAGAGTCCGTTTCATCGGTTGCAGTTTGATCCGGTCACCGGGCGGATTCTTGGCCTGTGGGATATCCAGCAGGGCTGGGAAGTGCTTGATACCCAGTCCCCACTGACATTGTTTGAGTTTGTGCGCGAACGGACTGATGGCCTGCATGATGATCGGGTCGAGGCGTACTACGATCGTGATCTGGCGAAAGAGAAACATGATGTCCCGTGCTGGAACGTGGATTGGCGTGCCGTGCGCGAACGTGCCATGCGGCCACTGGCCGTGCGTGTCGAGCGCGATGCCATCAGTGTCTCGCTGGTCATCGAGCTCGATGCGCCGGGTGTCACCGGCTTGGTCCAACGGTTCACGCTGCGCGCAGACACACCGTTGATCGAGTGTGTGGTGCGGTTCGAGAAGCTGGTGCGCGCTGAGCCGGAGGCGATCTACGTTGCGCTGCCGTTGAATCTGCCCGCCGACTGGCGTTGCCACTTCGAGAGCGCTGGCCTGCCGATCGAGCTCGACGCCGATCAGCTGCCCGGCGCGTGTCGCGATTGGTTCACTGTCGAGAATTATGTCTCTCTGCACGCAGGCGAACGGGGAGTGACGTTGTACTGCCCCGATGCGCCGATGATCCAGGCGGGCGATTTTCACTTCGGCCGACTGCAGGATAGTATCCCGCGCCAGGCACAACCGGTATTGTTGGCGTGGCCGATGAACAACTACTGGAACACGAACTTCCCGCGGGTGCAGCCGGGTCAGGTCGAGTTCCGCTATGTCCTCGAGACGCATGGTGCGTTTCGGCCAGCGCATGCTGCTGCCCACGGGCGTGCGGTTGCGACACCGGTGTTTGCCCATCCGTTGCACCACGGCGCGCCAATGGCAGATGGCCAACTGATGGTGGTGAGCGGCGATGATGTGCAACTGCTGCACGTCAAACCGGCCGACGATGCACGGGGCCTGATCATCCGCCTGGTCAACCTGGGCGACCGGCCGACGCTGGCGCGGGTGCGGCCAGGCAACGCATCGGTGACGGCGGCGTGGCTCAGCGATGTGCTCGAACAGGATCAGACGCCACTCACGGTCGATGCGGGGGCGGTGGCGCTGATGCTGCAGCCACAGCAGATCACGACGCTGCGAGTCTTGCACTGAGCATTCGCTCGATCAGTCCAGGAACGGTGCCACACCAGGTGCCGACGGAGTTGTCGGCCTGGCCAAACCACCATCGGGTGCGACGATGGGCCATCCTGGCTCGGGCTGGTACCTCCGAGGTTGCGATACCCGCAGCGTTGTGATCCGCTGCGGGTGTCCGCTCATGCCACTCAGGACAAACAGTCGAATGACGTGTGCTTGCGACCGCACTCATGGCAGCGGAAGTAGCCGTTGCGCTTGCCACAGCTCGTGCAGGCAATATCGTCGCTCTTCCATACCATGTCAATCAGCTATTTCGGCAAATCGACACCACATCGTTACCTGTACGCAATAGATGACTCGTATGACTCACAGCAGAACCAGGGTGAGCTTTTGGGAACAACTTCAGCGCTACACGACACGGCTGCCGTAACATGGCAGTAGCAGCATCGATGCCATTGTACTCATGCATGACATCGTCAGATCAACGCATGCGTATACATCGATGTGAGTGCACGGCAGCGCAGTGGCCGATCCAGCACGTCGGTCGAATGGACGAACTGTGCCAATGCGCCGACGTAGCGCGGCAATGCGCGTACGTCAGGTGCCGTGATCTGGGCATAGAGTGCTGCCTCAAATCGATCAGCTTCCGGTACCAGATAGGGTCGTGAGTGGAATGGTACCACCTGTGGCTCGATGAACGGCGTCAGCTGCAGGGCATTGTGCATATCGGCGACACAGCGATACGCGGCCGAGAGATGATGTTCACGTTCACGCCACTGTCGGCTATCGAGGATGGCATGGAATATCGATGTGAGTGTTGTTGCACCATTGAGACGCGCAAATGCCGATCCAAACCACTTGCTGTACGGCCAGTACACACGCTCCATCAGAAAGCACAACTTCATCAACTCATCGATCATACGTGTTGCCACCAGACGTGAGCCAAGATCATCGCCGACATCGCCACACCGTGCCATGAATGGACTTTCCTGGTCGATGCGGCGCCACTGTGCCGCCAGCAGGTAGAACCAGAGGTCATCCGGATACCATGCGAGCCGTTCACGAATCTGTGTCAGTGATCCCAGTCCATCATGAAATACCGGCCCCGACGTGATAGCACGCAGGTACTGCGGCGTGATGGCCAGCCAGTCGTTGATCGTCATCGATACGAGCGGATTGATACCGATTGCACGATGCATGAAGCGCTCGATGGTCGTACAATCGATGCGGTGCGCGACAGGCCGGCCTGGTACATCCGGCGCGTCCGGATCCATGCTGAACAGATCACTCGGCAAGCCACGAAACTCGCGGGGCAGTTCGTCGGCGAACACCCGAGTGAGTTTCGTAGCCAGCGCATCATAGGCATCATCGTCGAGAAACAGCTCCAGATTGGCCGGTCCCCAGTCGTGATCCATCGACTGCGGCGTGTCGAAGCCAAGAACATCGGATCCGCGGTGCAACTTTGCGGCGGAATGTGCCAACCCGGGCACGTGCCGCTCGAGGATCGGCCGTACGGCCTCTTCGTAGAATGCGCGGCATACGACCGCACCGGGTACAAACCGTGATGCCAGATCGCCCATGGCTGCCCTCCATCGCGCTCACGCCGGCATGGTGCGTGGAGTTCCTGCACAGAGCCGGTGGCAGTACGATCATAGCACTCCGCATGTGGCATAGCACAGCACCGAGCCGACTGGCCGACAGACAGCGCCGCGCGCGGGCGCACGCGTTCCAGCCGACATCGCAGCATGTGCGCCTGTTGCCAGCCCTGCGCTGTGCGATCGAGGCCGAGATGCACACCACACCAGGACCAAGCCAGAAGAATGTGTCGCGCTTCGCCGACGAGGGCCGCCGATGACGTGTACACGCCCGTTCCAACCAGCACAACGCGAGCACGTGCTCGTGGGGTTCCATCGTGCCACCCGTCGCATGATGCACTCCACCACCGCTGCCCGCGAAACGCTCATCCACTCAGAGATCGAGCGGGCACTCGAAGACCAAGACAACGCGCGGCGATCGGCGCGCTGCCAGGCAGTGTAGCTGGTGCTGCATGACCTGCTGCGCGTCGGATGGGCACTTCAGTGGAATGATGGGGCGCCCACAGTTGATTCTGATGCCATCGCACGCAATCCGGCGGCCGTCCGGCACCATAGGCAGGGGTCATGGCCCATCGTCAACGCGCGTGCCTGATCAAGGCTTCCGGCTGCGCTTGGCGTACACGGGGGGGCGACCGCGATGACAGCGTTGATCGCCGACGGCGAACATCTGGCGGTCGATGTGCGGGCTGTGACGGCGCTACCACGCGGAGTTTCGCACAATGCAGTGCTGCGCGCGCGTGTTGATCCATGGTTACCCACGCCGTACACGATCAGGGGCGCGCTCAAGCGTGATGCCAGCCGATGGCGTGCGCCGACCGTAGGCGCACCAGCCGGCAGGCCACTGGACGACATTCTCTGACGATGCCAACCCGCAGCACACGGTTTCGATGCGATCGGAACATCAGGGCTGCCGTCAATCACACTGCCCGACCGATGGTCGGCACCTCACGGCAATGTGAGCACCTGCGGCTCACCATCAGTGATCGCGATCGTGTGTTCGAATTGGGCCGAGAGCGAGCCATCGCCCGTACGCACCGTCCAGCCATCGCGCGCATCGAGCTGAGTCGCAGCTGCACCCGCATTGACCATCGGCTCGACGGTGAACACCAGCCCCGGGCGCAACCGCAGGCCATGGCCACGGCGCCCATAATGCAGGACTGTCGGCTCATCGTGGAGTTTCTGGCCGATGCCATGGCCGGTGTATTCCCGCACGATCGAGAAGCCACTGGATTCGACATGGTGCTGGATCGCCTCGCCGATATCGCCGAGGTGGGCACCACCACGTGCTGCCGCGATGCCGTGCCACATTGCCGCCTCGGTGACATCGAGCAAGCGTTGGGCCTCGTCGGTGATCGTGCCGACACCGACAGTGATGCAGGCATCGCCGTACCAGCCATCGAGCACGACACCCATGTCGATGCCGACGATATCGCCATCATTGAGCCGGTAGTGCGACGGAATGCCATGACAAATGACGTTGTTGGGCGAGATACACAACGTAGCGGGAAAGCCGCGGTACCCCTTGTATGCCGGAACCGCACCGCGACTGCGGATGAAGGCCTCGGCCGCGGCATCAAGCGCACTGGCTGCCACACCAGGGCGTATCAACGGCCGCAGGACATCGAAGGTTTCGGCCACCAGCCGCCCGGCGGCACGCAATTGGGCGATCTGTGCACTCGAGCGCAGAACAACTGGCATACAGCTGCCTCCTGTGATGGTAGTGCTCAACGAGGCCGAACGCACGACCGTACGGCAGCGTTGGCGATGTCGTATACGTGCGCCAGGTCAGTCGATCCCCAGCGTTCGCAGCAATTCCCGCGCCGCCGTGACGCCGGCGAGTGGTGTCCGGCCCGCGGCATCACGCTCGCCGATGATGTCCTGCTCGACCACCGCCCAGCCCCGATACCCGCTGGCGCGCACGTCGGCGACAACGCCGGCAATATCGGCGCAACCACTGCCAAGCGCCGTGAAGACGCCACTCGCTACGCCGGTGACGAAATCCTGACTCGTAGCGCGCGCCCGTGCCAATGGCTCTGCTGCGACGTCCTTGAGATGAAGGTACCGAATGCGCGCACCGTACTGCGCCAGTGCCTCGCGCGGGCGTCCGCCGCCGTACACATAGTGCCCAGTGTCGAGACAGATGCCGACCAACTCTGCAGGAACCCGCGAGCACAACGCCGCCAATTCGGCAGGTGTCTCGACATAGGTCCCGGCATGATGATGGAAGACGGTATCAAGGCCAAGTGTCCGCATCTGTCGCGCCAATGCTGCGATCAGCTCGGCCGCCCGATCCCAGTCGGTTGCGTCCATGCCCACAACTGCGTCGGGGGCCAGCTGCCCGGCGCTCGCGGCGCGCCGCGCATCGCCCGCGTCCGACAATACGATCGCTGTTGCACCGAGATCGGCCAACAGCTGGCCGATCACCAGAGCCTCGGCAGCGGCATCGGCGAAGCACACCGGATCACTGAGCGGTAGGGGCACGAACGCCGATGCCAGCGTCAGACCACGCTGGGCGAGTGCCGCACGCAGCGTTGCAGCGTCGGTGGGGTAGTAGCCATATGGCCCGAGCTCGGTCGCCGCATACCCCGCCGCCGCGATCTCGTCCATCACCTGTGTCCACGGTTGTCGCACGGCGTCGCTCGCGACTTCTGTCACGCCCCACGATACCGGGGCCGCCGCCAGTCGAATCGATCCTGTCACGCTCCTGCCTCGGCTTTCCTTCACAGAAAGAACCGCTCGCGCTGCTGCGCGATCTCGTACGCGGCACGCGCCGTGCGCGCACTCTCCACCTCGGCGACTTCGGCGACAGGCACGTCCCACCACGACTCGTAGCCGGGGACGCGCTGGTAGCGGTCGACCTCGACGGCGATCACGACGGTGCGTTCGATCGTTCGCGCCATCACCAGCGCGTGCCGGACATCGCCGATGCTGCGACAACGCAACACTACCGCCCCCAGACTCTCGGCGTTGGTGGCGAGGTCGACAGGCAGTACGTCACCGTGCAAGGCGCCGGCTGCGTCACGGAAGCGATACGACGTGCCAAATTCCTGGGCGCCGACTGCTGCCGATAATCCACCGATGCTGCTGTAGCCGTGATTGTTCAGCAGCACGATCGTCAATTTATGGCCTTCCTGAATCGACGTCACGATCTCGCTGCTCATCATCAGATACGAGCCATCACCGACCATGACATACACCTCACGGCTCGGATCGGCCATGCGTACACCGAGCCCGCCAGCGATCTCGTACCCCATGCACGAATAGCCGTACTCGAGATGATACCCGAGCGCATCGCGCGTGCGCCAGAGCTTGTGCAGATCGCCCGGCAGGCTGCCTGCCGCACAGACCACAACATCACGTGGTGCCGACGCTGCATTCACTGCGCCGATCACCTCGCCCTGGCTCGGCAACGGCTCATGCTCCAGCTGAACAATTCGGTCTGTCTCGGCGTGCCACTCAGCAGCATAACGCGCAGATTGGGCCTGATAGGCTGCATCCGTTCGATATCCGACAAGCAGGGCCGTCAGTTCCTCGAGAACTTCGCGCACAGCCGATTACCTTATGGCAATTAATGCTGGGAAAATA
>CAIQIY010000573.1 GCA_903871975.1 uncultured Chloroflexota bacterium
GCGGCCGGGCCGGCGACGGCGCTCTTGCTGAGGAGCTCGCCGAGCAATTGTTGGGCAGCCGGTGCTGGCGCGGACTTCGTCGATGCAGTGGCGGCCGGCGGCTGGGCACTGGCGACCGCGGCCTCGGGCCGGCGGAACAGGCTGGCTGGCGCGATGCGTTCGGCGATCGGCGTGGCGATCAGATCGGCACCTTGGTCGGCTGGCTGGGCGGGAGCGGGGGCATGCGTGGCCGGCGCCGAAGGCACCTCCTCGGTGGTGTGCCGTGCGACGGGTGTGCGCCGCCGTGATGGCGTCAGTGTCACTGGCTGCGGCATCTCATCGGCGTCGTCGGTGTCGTCGTCGATGGCCCGTGGCGCGCGCCAGCCGGGCAGCACGCTGCGCAGCGCCGCCAGTACCTCGCGCAGCGAGATGTCGAAGGTGAGCATCAGCCCGGCGATGCCGGCGGCGATCGCCACGAACAGGCTCGCCGGGCGCCCGATCGCACGGCTGCCGATCTCCAGCAACGTCGCGCCAATGACGCCGCCGCCGTCCGGTTCGCCGATGCCGATCAGCTGATCCTGTACCGGAAACTCCAGGATGGTCAGCAATGCCAGCAGCGTCATCAGCGTGCCGACGATCGTCGCACCGCCGAGCCGCAGGTCATCCTGGCGCTCCTGCCACAGCATCGTGCCGCCGAGTGCGCCGAGTGCCAGCGGCACGACGATGGCGCCCCAACCGAGCAACCACTGGCTGCCGGCGACCCAACCGCTGCCGATCACGCCACTGGCGCCGGTCAGCCAGAAGACGATCGTCACGATGGCGATGGTGATCAGCACCAGCGCGACGATGTCGCGGCGATGATCGCGGCGGGGCGACACACGCGCCGTGACGCGGCGCGCCACCGGCAGTGGCTGGGCGGCCGACTTGCCCGTCGCGCGCGTGCGCGTCGCCGCCTTGCGCGGCGCCGGCTGCTCGCGCGGTACCGACTTGCGCGTCGCCCGCGCGGGGGATTTTGCTCCTGCCATTGGCTCACCTGTCGCTCACCAGGGTGCAACCAGTCTGCTACACCCTATCATAGGTCGACGGGCAGTGCAACCAGTGCTGTGGCGCTGCATCGCGGGACAGGCGTGCGGCAGCGGGGTGCGCTGCAGGTGGCGCGGGTGGACGCATGGCCTCGCAGATTCGCTGGCAGATGCCGGGCGGCATCAGCGTGCGGCGGGTATGCGCCACCAGGCGCGTAGTGCCCCCCAGATGACCAGCGCGGTACAAGCGCCGATGAGCAGCACCAACACGCGCGGTGCAGCGTCGCCGGTGCTGAGCGCTTCGACAACCTGCCGGCCGAACCAGCCGGTCGTGATGATGCGGCCCAGTGCATCGTACGGCAGATTGTCGCTGGCGAACAGAAACTCGGCCAGTCCGAGCCGGTTGAGTTCGCCGGGATGGTGTGGGATGGCATAGACCAGGAAGCGGATCATCAGGCCGGCCTGCCATGCGAGCCCCGCGCCGAGCACGGCGATCGGGGCAGCGGGTGCGCGGCGCGCCAGCCAGGCGAGCGCCCATCCCATGCCCGGCGCCAGCAACGGCAGAACGTTCACGATGCGGCGCAGGCCGAACGGGCCGCCGCCGTGCCAGCTGCTGAGGGTGGCGTTGTAGCCGAAGTAGAGCACGAACGTCAGCAGCAACCACCAGCCGGCGCGGTCGTGCCGCGCATACCCGATGGTGCCGATGAGCGCCACGATGCTGAGCGGTGCCCACCAGAGCTGGCCGTGCAACGGCGACAGGAACATCTCGATGAACTTGAATCCGCCGGGCCCGGCGAACCCGCCACCGTGCGGAATGGTCAGCGGCGTGCCGTAGACGACCTGCCAGGCGAGCATCTGTGGCGTGAATGCCAGCAGGCTGGTGCCGAGGAACAGCACACCGCACCCGATGGTGCGCACGAAGCCACGCACGTCGCGGCGACGCACGGCGTCGATGCCGGCGGCCAGCGCATCGATCGCCGGCAACAGCATCACCAGCGCGTTGATCCAGTATGCCAGGCACATCGCGCCGGCGAGCAGGCCCAGCACCGCCCATTGCCGCGCGGTGCGCGCTTGGCGCGTCGCGTGCCAGTACCACGCGAATGCTGCGACCAGCGCCGCCGACAGGATGTGGGCGTAGTAGCTCTCGAAGAGCGCGAAGTAGATGATTGCGCTGCCTGCACACAGGCCGATGGCCGCCAACAACGCCAGCGACTGGCCTGCCGCGCGCCGCGCCAGCTGGGAGCTGTACCACACGGTCGCCAACCCGACGACCATGCCGGCGAGATCGACCATCAGCAGGTATGGCGGCGCATAGCCGTCGGTGCGCCACGGCTCGCCGAAGACGATGCCGACGCGTGTCAGCGCCTCGCCGAGCAGATAGAACGGTGCCCAGACCAGTGCCGGGCCGACTGATGCCAGATTCTGGGCGTGATCGGTCGCCGTTCGCGCGCCGGCGAGCCAGGTCGGGATGTGGCCGAACGGAACGTCGGGCGCGAGGTATTCGTTGGTGAACTCAAGATCACCATCGACTGCCAGCGAGCGCAACCAGGCATAGTATTCGACGCCATCGGCATCGATCACCGGCGCCAGTGTCGTCAGCGTGAGCAGCGTCAGCCCCGCCAGCGCCAGCCGGCGTGGCGCCAGCCGGTGCCGCCAGCGGCGCCACAGCAGCCACACCAGGAGCCCGCCCAGTGTCCAGCAGCCCAGCACCGCCGCGCTGCGCAGCACGGCGAAGGCCGGCCAGGGCCAGGCCAGCAGCACGGTGGCACCGACCGCGACCACGCCGGCCAACGTCAGCCACACGGCATGCCAGCGCCCACGTAGCAGCCATGCCAGCGCCGCGGCCACCAGCGCCAACACCGCCAGGCTGACGCGCGGCACCAGCACCACCGGTGCCACGCCATGGCGCCGTGCCGTCGTGCCGATCAGGCCGAGCTCGCGATGTTCATCGTCGGGTGGTACGAATGTCGGTGTGTCGATCACGAGCTCAAGCGTGTTGCGCCTGACCAGCTCGCCCGGCACGAGGACGTGGTACGTGCGCCACGATGGCCCGATCGTGAGCGTCGCCAGCCGCTGGTCGGCGACCGACCAGTGCACCGGCGCGATGGCCGCTCCGTCCGGCCGACCGCTCAGCAGGCCGATGCTGATGATCTGCGGCTGGCCGGCGACGACCGGCTCGAAGACCAGCCGGCTGCGCCCGCCCGACCAGCGATACGGCTGTGGGGCATCGCCCGGCGCGCCCGGTAGCGTCGCGCTCTGCTCCTTCGCACTCCAGTCACGCACCAGCCCCAGATCGCCGTCACCGATGCGCTGTGCGTGCTCCACCGTCGGGGCGATCGCCGCCTCGAGGAAGATCGCCGTGACGACGACGATGATGCCGGCAATGATCGCCCCACCATGTTCGCTGATGCGCTCGCGCCACTCGGTGATCATCAACCCTCCTCGCTCATGGTGCGACCGGCACCCGACGTCGTGCACGCACGGTCAGATCATACACCAGCTCCCCCCACCCCCTTCGCTGATCGCGGTAGAATATCGCCATGAGGAATCGGCTGCGCCGTCGGCGCACGAAGGGAGCACGACATGACCTGGCAACCTGCAGCAGCGCGCTACGCGGCGATGCCGTATCGACGCAGCGGGCGCAGCGGCCTGCGGCTACCGGCAATCTCGCTCGGCCTATGGCACAACTTCGGCGGGATCGACCCGTACGAGAATGGTCGCGCCATGGTGCGCCGGGCCTTCGATCTCGGCATCACCCACTTCGATCTCGCGAACAACTATGGCCCACCCGCCGGCTCGGCCGAGGAGACATTCGGCCGCATCATGCGCGATGATCTCGCTGCATGGCGCGACGAGCTGGTGATCTCGACCAAGGCCGGCTATTTCATGTGGCCCGGGCCCTACGGCGAATGGGGTTCGCGCAAATACCTGGTCGCCAGCCTCGACCAGAGCCTGCGGCGCATGGGGCTCGACTACGTGGACATCTTCTACAGCCATCGCCCCGATCCCGAGACGCCGCTCGAGGAGACGATGGCGGCGCTCGATGCGATCGTGCGCAGTGGCAAGGCACTGTATGCCGGGATTTCGTCGTATTCGCCCGAACAGACCCGTACCGCGGCACAGATCCTGCGTCAGCTGGGGACACCGTGCCTCATCCATCAGCCGAGCTACAACTTGTTCAACCGCTGGATCGAACACGGCCTGCTCGATGTGCTGGCCGACGAGGGCATCGGCTGCATCGCGTTCTCGCCGCTCGCCCAGGGGTTGCTGACCGACCGGTACCTCGCCGGTATTCCGGCCGATTCGCGCGCCGGCCGGCCGAATGGGTTCCTGCGCCCCGAGCATGTCACCGACGAGAAGCTGGGCCGGGTGGTGCAGCTGCAGGCGCTGGCTGCGGCGCGCGGCCAGAGCCTGGCCCAGTTCGCAGTCACGTGGGTGTTGCGCCATGCCGGCATGACGTCGGCGCTGATCGGCGCGAGCCGCGTGAGCCAGATCGAAGAGGCAGTCGCGGCGGCTGATGCCCCGCTGATCACGGCCGAAGAACTGGCCGCGGTGGAGCAGATTCTTGGTGCGGGCTGACGTGCGCGTCGTCGTGGGCATCGTGGCGCTGCTGCTGAGCGCGTGTGGCGCGATGTCATCGCCTGCGCAGCCCACCGCCACGCCGACGGCGCACGCGACCGCCCGGCCGTTGGCCACCGCCACCGCGACGGCCCAACCGACGCCGACGATCCAGGGAGCGGCGCGGTTTGCGGGCGCCACCTGTCGGTTCACCGTGCCGGCCGGCGCCAGCGTCAGCTGTGGCGACCTGACGGTGCCGCTGGATCATGCGCGGCCCACCGGGCCGACGACCACGCTGCATGTGGCGATCTACGCGAGTACCGCGGCGCGGCCGGCCGACGATCCGATCGTGTATCTCGAAGGCGGTCCGGGTGGTCATGCGCTCGCGCGTGTCGCGCTGATGTACGACGCGTGGTTCAGGCCGTTGCTCGCCGACCGCCAGCTGATCGTCGTCGACCAGCGGGGCGCCGGCGCTTCGCGCCCGGCGCTCGATTGCCCGGAACTGAGCGAGCTGGGGTATGCCTGGCTCGACGAGGCGCTCGACGCTGCTGGGCGCGATGAGCGCTGGAACGCCGCCTGGCGCAGCTGCGCCGGCCGGTTGCGCGCCGCCGGCATCGACGTCGGTGCCTATCACAGCGCGGCGAGTGCCGCCGATCTCGAGGCATTGCGTCAGGCGCTGGGCATCGCGCAGTGGAACGTCTTCGGCGTGTCGTACGGCACGCGCCTGGCGCTCACCTTGCTGCGCGACTACCCCGCTGGCATCCGCAGCGTGGTGCTCGACTCCGTCGTGCCACTCGAGGCGAGCGAGGCCGATGCGCCGGCCCACATGGCGGCGGCATTCGCCGCGCTGTTCGCCGACTGTGCCGCCGATGCCGCATGTGCTGCGGCATACCCGGCGCTCGATGAACGCTTCGCCGCCCTGGTCGCGCGCCTCGACGACCAGCCGGTGCTGCGCGAAGTCGCCGATCCGACCACGGGCGAGCGTCACCGTGTCGTGCTCAACGGCACCGCCGTCATCGCGCTCACCGGCCTGGCGCTCGCCAGCGCCGACGTCGTGCCAGCACTGCCGCTGGCGATCAGTGCGGCCGAGCGTGGCGTCGATTACAGCCTGTTCACGGCGTTGGCGATCAATGCGGCCGCGCAGTACCGCCAATTCAGCCATGGCTTGTTGTACGCGGTACGTTGCCACGAGGAGATTCCGTTCGACACGCCGCAGGCGCTCGCGACGGCCGGCGCCGCCTGGCCCGAATTGCGTGGCGTCTTCGATGTCGCGGCGTATCGCGATGCCTGTGCGGTGCTCGACATTCCCGCCGCAACCGCCCGCGAGAATCAGCCGGTCGACAGCGACCGGCCGGCGCTCATCCTCGCCGGTGCGCTGGATCCGATCACACCGCCGGCCGACGCCGGGCGCGTCGCCGCGCGGCTCAGCGCCGCGCAGTCGCTCGAGTTTCCTGCCGCGAGCCATGGGGTAGCGTTCGATGACCTCTGCGCGCGCGATGCCATGCTGGCATTCGTCCGCGATCCGGCCACGCCGGTTGCGCTGCCGTGTCTCGATGAACGCACGCCGCCCACGTTCATCATCGTGCGCTTCTGATCGCACCGCCATGCCGATGTGGGCGCGCGTCTGGTATGATGGCGGCGCGGCGACCAGCCAGGACCAGCCAGATGGAAGGAACCACCCATGTACACCATCGATCTGCGCAGCGACACGGTGACGCTGCCGACGCCGGCGATGCTGGCGGCCATGGCGACGGCCGAACTCGGCGACGATGTCTATGGCGACGATCACACGGTCAATCGGCTCGAGGCACTGGCCGCCCAGCGCACCGGCAAAGAGGCGGCAGTGCTGGTGGCGAGCGGCACGATGGGCAATCTCTGCTCGGTGCTGGCGCACTGTGGCCGCGGCGACGAAGCGATCGTCGGGGATCGGTGCCACATCTACAACTACGAGGCGGGTGGCGCCTCGGCGCTCGGCGGCGTGATCTACCGGTCGGTACCGACGACCGCCGACGGCGAGCTGCCGCTGGCGGCGCTGGCGGCGGCGTTCAGCCCGGGCTACGACGCGCACACGGCTGCGACCAGGCTGATCTGCCTCGAGAATACCCACAACACCTGTGGCGGCGTGGTGGTCGGGCTCGACTACATGGCGGCCGTGCGGGCATTGGCCGACGAGCGTGGCGTGCGCGTCCATCTCGACGGCGCACGCGTCTTCAATGCCGCCGTCGCCCTCGGGGTGCCGGTCGACGCCATCACACAGTATGCCGATAGCGTCACCTTCTGCCTGTCGAAGGGCCTGAGCGCACCGATCGGCTCGCTGGTGTGTGGCCCGGCCGAATTCATCGCCCGCGTGCGGCGTGCCCGCAAGATGGTCGGTGGGGGGATGCGTCAGGCCGGCATCATCGCCGCCGCCGGCATCGTGGCCCTCGAGCAGACGGTAGAGCGCCTCGCGGAAGATCACGCCAACGCGCGCACGCTCGCCGAAGGCCTGGCCAGCTTCCCGCAGCTCGAAGTCGACCTCGCGCGGGTTCAGACCGACATCGTGTATTTCGGGCTGCGCGAAGGCGCCCCCGATGCGCGCGCGTTCATCGCGGCGCTGCGCCAGCATGGTGTGCTGCTCGGCGGTGCTGGCCGACGGGTCCGGATGGTCACGCATCGTGGCATCGAGGCGCGCGATATCGAGGATGCCCTCGAAGCGGTGGCGGCGGTGCTGCGCGACGCCGCCTGACCCGCCGTGGCGAGGCGCTCAGTCGGTCGGCCCGAGCGCCTCGACCACCGTCGCCAGGGCGATGGTGATCCACAACAACGCGCTCATGTGGCTGAACTCGATGTTGAAGTAGTAGTGGTCGAGCAGCCCGACCGCCAACGCGGCTGCCAGTGCTGCCTGCA
>CAIQIY010000574.1 GCA_903871975.1 uncultured Chloroflexota bacterium
ATCGTCTGTAGTTGCTTCTGCGCCAATTCGACGCTATTCGTCAGCGGAAGCAGCAATGTTGCATAATCCCGTTGAAATGACACCAGGCCGACGCGGTCGCGGCGCTGATATGCATCGCGCAACAGCGACAATACTGCCGCCTTGGTCGAGCGCATGCGCTCTTCGGCAGCCATGCTCCAGCTGGCATCGACGACAAAGCACACGGCGTTGCGGGTCTTGCGTACGCGCACCTTCTGGCGCAAGTCGCCGCGCCGCAGCAGCACACGCCGCGGGCGACGGGGGTCATCGGCCGACTGCCGCAGCCGTCGCTCACGCTGATGAATCGCCGCCTCGCGCAATGTCGCATCGAGCGCGAGGTCGGTGACACGCCGCGCCGGGCGACTGGTGATGTACCGCCCGTCCTTGCGATTCGTCCTGGTGCGACTGCGTTTGCCGGCAGCACGACGCTGCAATCGGTCGCGATCCCCTTCAAGCTTCTTCGGCTGATAGGCCTGCGATGAATCGAGCATCTTGCCACCGCTACCGGGCTCGGCCGTGTTGCCACCGCTCTCGGGGCGCTCTCCGGCGGCTGGGCTGGCAGGTACGCCATCACCTTCATCGCCGGACGGTTCACGTGCATCAGGGTCGTCACTCGTCACGTGTTCTTTTTTTTTTGCGTCCCACCGTCTTCAGCCGTGTCGTCATCCTCGTATTCGCCCTTGACGCGCTCGAGAATGCCACTGACGCGCCCTTCGTCGAGTTTCACCTCGGTGAACGGCTGGCGGCGCATGCGATGGGGCAGCGCCAGCTCCGCGGCGAGGCGGATGTCATCGACGCCGAGGCTCGTCCGGCCAGCCCAGGCTGCGTGCGTGCGCGCCGTCTCGAGGATGGCGAGGTCGGCACGGTGGCCGTCGACGCCGAGCTCGAGCGACAACGATGCGACGGCCGCCATGTCGCGGCGCAGGATTCTGACGGCCGGGAGCAGCGTCTGCGCTGTGGCGATGCGCTGAGCGATCGCCTGCTCCTCGTCGTGCCATTGGGTCGAGAACCCTTCGGGATCGGCGTCGTAGGCCATGCGCCGTTCGATGACGGCCACACGACCGGGTACGGTGGTGATGCCGCTGATCTCGACGACGAGGCCAAATCGATCCAATAGCTGTGGCCGCAGCTCACCTTCTTCGGGGTTCATGGTGCCAACCAGGATGAACCGCGCCGGGTGCGAGATGCTGATGCCCTCGCGCTCGACGGTGTTGATGCCCATCGCCGCGGCGTCAAGCAGTACGTCGACGAGGTGATCGTCGAGCAGATTGGCCTCGTCGACGTACAACAGGCCGCGATTGGCCTGGGCCAGCAGCCCTGGCTCGAACCGGCGCTGTCCTTCGGTGAGGGCGTGCTCGAGATCGAGCGAGCCGACGACCCGATCCTCGGATGCGGCGACGGGTAGCTCGACGAGCCGGGTGGCGCGCTCGACGGCCGGCAGCACCTCGCCTCGGTGCAGGCGTTCGGCACAACTGGCACACATGCTGGCCGGTCGGTCGGGTGGGCAACTGTAGGGGCAATCCGCGACGACGGCGATGCGCGGGAGTAGCCGCGCGAGGCCACGCACCGCGGTCGACTTGGCTGTGCCCTTCTCGCCGCGAATGAGCACACCGCCGATGCGTGGATTGATGGCGTTGAGGATCAAGGCGCGCTTCAGCCGATCCTGGCCGACCAGCGCACTGAAGGGGTAGATCGGTCGCTCAATGGCCATGTGTCGCGTTCCAGTGGGCAGGAGTACCGCGTCGCCGCACTTGTCGATCCCGGTCACCTTGACCCGGCCGCCCGTGTGACACCGTGAGATCTCCTGCAGCATCAGCTCATGTTCGGAGGTTTCCTGAACGCCGGCATTGTCGCACAAAGATGCGCGAAAGTCAACTCGCATGCCGGCAGCAATTGTGCTGTCTGGGGTGCGTTCCGCGATTCGCTCGTTTGCTGGTCGATTGGCTGAATGACTCCCCGTCCCTGACGGGCTCGCCCCTGCGGAGCGGCGGGGTGGTGCCGTGCCACGTGGGCTCGGTCGCGGTGTGGGGCGGGGAGCGTGAGCATGCGCTGCAATGGCGAACGGCGCGAGCGAGTGGCAAGATATCTGCCGGCGATTGCTACACGACCGGGGCAACGAATCAGCGGCAGCTGAATGCTGCGAGGCCCTACCTGCACCTGCTGTGCCAAGTGCGCGACGCGCCGGCAAGCGTCGTGGCGCCCTGCTGAGCGAACGCATCGATCGGGAATGGCAGGCTTGGGGCGCGGCGCCCACGAACGGGGTGGCGCGTGCCACGCAACCCGTGTAGTGCGCCGGCTGACGTATCAGCGGGATACGAACGCGGTTGAACGACTGAAGGGGGCTGATTGCGTACGGCTGCCGTTTGCGTGCACCGGCACCTCAGTCGATGTCGCGGCCGCGCGACTTCATCGCCCTGGCCATCTCGCGGTCGGCATCGCGTTTGGCGATGTCCTCGCGCTTGTCGTAGAGCTTCTTGCCTTTTGCCAGCCCGAGTTCGACCTTGACCAGCCGCCCGCTGAAGTAGAAGCGCAACGGAACCAGCGTGAACCCACGCCGCTCGACCTGGCCGGCGATGCGCGCGATCTCGCGGCGATGCATCAGCAACTTGCGTGACCGCGTCGGCTCATGGTTGAAGTACTTGCCCGATTGTTCGTACGGCGAGATGTGGGCATCGTACAGCCAAAGTTCGCGATTGACCACGCGAGCGTAGCTGCCACGCAGGTTGACTCGGCCGGCGCGAATGGATTTGATTTCGCTGCCGACGAGCACGATGCCTGCTACGTAGCGCTCGTCGATGTCGTAATCGTGATATGCCTTGCGATTGTCGGCAATCGTATGCTCGGTGGTCGATCGATCCGGCGCCATACTGGTCCCTCGTGTCGCGGTTGTCCGGGCAGTATAGCAGATCGCACCACCGTACTGCAGCGTCGGGGTGCGGCGATCGGGGAGTGATTCACCGGCGCCGGGTCATATCGCATACGCCACGTGGCCAGCGGGCCGGCACGCTGCGCCCGCGTGGTGTGGCGGCAGCCCGCCGGGCGCTCACAGCACCGGTGGCCCGCGGCGCACAAACTGCCCGCTGCCGAGCGTGCCGACATACTGTCGCCCGCGGACGATGACATCGCCACGCAGCAGCACGGTCTCGGGCAAGCCCTGCACCGTCCGTCCGTGGTTGATGGTGTAGTCGACGCGCTGGTGCAACACGTCGGGCGATAGTGTCAGCGTCGCGTGCGGGTTCCACAGTACGATGTCGGCATCGGCTCCCGGTGCGATACTGCCCTTGTGTGGCGCGAGGCCAAACAGGCGGGCGGGCGTCGTCGCAACCAGATCCACGAAGCGACTGAGCGACAAGCGGCCGGCGACCACGCCTTGGTACAGCATGATCATGCGTTCCTCGATGCCCGGGGCGCCGGCGGGGATACGGGTGAAATCATCGCGTCCGAGGTCCTTCTGCCCGACGAAGTTGAACGGTGCATGGTCGGATCCGACGGCGTGCAGCGTGCCATCGGCGAGCGCCTGCCAGAGCCGCTGCTGGTCGCCTGGCTGGCGCGGCGGTGGGCTGTAGCAATACTTCGCCGCCTCGAAGCCCGGTCGGTCGAAGTCGGCGGTGCTGGTCACCAGATAGTGCGGGCAGGTCTCGCCGACGACCCGCACACCGCGTGCGCGGCCGCGGACCAGCTCGTCGAGTGCCGCGCCGCAGCTCATGTGCACCAGGTATAGTGGTGCTGCCACGAGTTCGGCCAACGCGATCGCCCGATGGGTCGCTTCGACCTCGACCAGCGGCGGCCGACTCACCAGATGCGACCGCGGCCCAGTCTGCCCGGCGGCCAGCAGCCGCTGCTGCAACAGGTGCGTCATCTCGGCATTCTCGGCGTGTACCAGCACCAGGGCGCCGCGGCGCTGCGCGATCTCGAGTACGCGCAGCATCGCCCAGTCGTCGACCTGTAACGCGCCACGGTATGCCATGAACAGCTTGAAGCTGGAGATCCCTTGGGCCGGCAGGCTTTCGAGCTCGTCGAGCACCTCGGGGCGTGGATCGGCGACGACGCTGTGAAAACCGTAGTCGATGGCCGAACGACCGTCGGCACGTCGGTGCCAGCCGGCCAGCGCGTCCTGCAGGCGCTCGCCCGGCATCTGGAAGCAGAAGTCGATCACGGTCGTCGTACCACCACACGCGGCAGCGATCGTGCCACTGGGGTAGTCATCGGCGGTGACCGTGCCCATCACCGGGGTATCGAGATGCACGTGCGGATCCACACCACCCGGCAAGACCAGGCGGCCGCTGGCATCGAGGATCTGATCGGCGGCGCCGAGATCGGTGCCGATGGCGACGATGCGCCCATGATCGATGCCGACATCGGCGCGTGTCACCGTGCTCGCGGTCACGACAGTGCCGCCGGTGATGATGAGTTGCATGCATGCCTCGCAGGTTCAACTGAGGTGATCGATGATCCACGCGACAGCGGTGGCATCGCCGATGGTGTGGACGCGGTGGCCCGGCACACCCGCCGCCAGCCGGCAGGTCTGGCCGGCATTCAGGCCAAACGTTTCGCCCGAATCCAGCTCGATGGTGATTGCGCCGGCGAGCAGGTGGATCACGTGCGGCAGCTCACACCAGTGATCGGCGAGATAGCCGACGGGGTATTCGACAATGCGCAATCGCATGTCGGCGAATTGGGCGGTGCGCCAGAAGCTGTCGCCGCTGGCGCCCGGCACGTGCCGATTCGGCACGGTTGACCAGTCGATGATCTCACACGGTGGCATCGCACCCTCACTGGTAGGCGAGCTGGTACAGGCCGGCGGCGAGCACGCGGATGCCGGCGACTGCATGCTCGACCGAGGTGAACTCTTCGGGGGTGTGGCTGCGGCCATCGCGACTCTGGACGAAGATCATCGCCATGGGCGCACGGCTCGCCATGACCTGCGAGTCGTGGCCGGCACCGCTGTGAAGGCTGATGGTTGGCACACCCAGCGCGTGGGCGGCGTCGGTCAACGCCGCGACGATCGCCGGGTCGGCGGGGCTCGGCGGCAGATCGATGGTGGTGTGCCACGTGATGTCGAGGCCACGTCGTGCCGCGACATCGCGCATCAGCGTCTCGTGGTGGTCGTACAGCGCCGCCAGCGCCATGGCATCGGGGTGGCGCGCATCGATGGTGAAGGTGACGCTGCCGGGAATGATCGCCGGATAGTTCGGCTCGGCGCTGATGCGCCCGACCGTCGTGACGGCCGGCCGGCCGAGCTGCGCGGCATGGCTGATGACGCCGGCGATGATCTCGGCGGCACCTGCCATCGGATCACGTCGCAGATCCATCGGAAACGCGCCAGCATGATTGGCCGCACCACGGACGGTCACCACGTAGTGGCGCAGGCCGGTGATCCCGGTGACGATGCCCACCGGCACCTGCCGATGCTCGAGAATCGGTCCTTGCTCGATGTGCAGCTCGATGAACGCGGCGATGTCATCGCGTGCCGCGTCGCCGATGCGTGCCGGATCAAGGCCAACCGCCCGCATCGCCTCGGCCATCGTGACGCCATCGTAGTCGCGCAGTGCATCGGCCTCGTGCGTCGCGATGCGCCCGGTGATCGCGCGCGAGCCCCAGAAGTTCGTCGCCGGAAAGCGGCTACCCTCTTCTTCGCAGAACGCCAGGCATTCCAGTGTGCGGCGTGGTGGCCCGTAGTGTTCGCGCAGGGCACGCAGCGCCACCAGGGCCGCCAGCGCGCCCAGGGCGCCATCGTAGCGGCCGCCGGGGCGCTGCGAATCGATATGCGATCCCGACACGATCGAGCCGCCGGGCTCGCGTCCCGGTAGCCGTCCCCACACGTTCCCTACCGCATCACGATGCACCACGAGCCCGGCTTCGACACACCAGGCAGCGTAACAATCCATCGCTGCCGACCACTCGGGCGAATACACCGTGCGCCAGACACCCGTCGTGCCAACCGCACCAAACTGCGCCATGTCCACGATCAGGCGTTCCACCAACACCGGATCGATGGTGATGTCGGGGATCATCGTCGCTCCAGTGCGTGGCCCGGCACCGACGCGCCGGGCCACCCGCTCGCCTCACTCGGGGAATGTCGACGATTGCATATGCGCCGGATAGCCGCGGATCTCCTTCGGCTCCGGTCGGGCAAACGTCTTGATCTTGCTGGTCGTCTTGCCGAGCGCGACCAGCGCTTCGGCCATCTTGATCGCCGCGGCCACCGAGTCGACGACTGGTACGCCCAGCCGTTGCTCCAGCATGATGTCGAGGCCGCTCATGCCGGCACAGCCCAGCGCCAGCACTTCGGCGCCCTCGGCGATCGCTTTGCGACCGGCGCCTTCGAGCACCAGGCATGCGTGATCGCGCAGTTCTTCGGTCTCGATCACCGACAACGATGTGCATTGAATCGATGCACAGCGCGGCATCAACCCAACTTTGTTGACCGTGTGCTCGATCAGGTTGTGGGCCCGATCAAGCACAGTGACCACGCCAAACTTGGCGCCGAGCATGTTTGCCACGTACATGCTGGCCTCGGCGATGCCTACCACTGGTTTGCGCGTAATCTCGCGCGCCGCTTCGATCCCCGGATCACCCCAGCACGCGATCACAAACGCGTCGAAATTGGCCTCGTCCTCGATGATGGACTCGAGGATGTACGGGATGGCGAGATACTCATCGTAGAAGCTCTCGATCGAGATCGGCCCGGCCTTCGGCGTCGCATGCACCACTTCGGTGCCACTCGCGGCGACCGACCGCGCAACCTCGCCGATATTCTCGGTCATCGGCACGAATGTGTTGCCGTTGATGACTTTGATTCGCATGCCTGACGCTCCTTCTCAGCGACGCTGCGCGCGCAGCGCTGCCGTCGCCACTTCATCGACCGCGCCATCGCGGATCACGACGCCATAGTGTGCTGCGGCGCTCGCCACGCTGACGAACCCGTCGATGACATCGCTGAGCACGCGGGCGGTGTCACGCTCGAGCGGATCGCCATATCCGCCACCACACGGGCTGACGGTGCGCAGCACATCACCGGCAGCGAACTTGTACGATGGAAACTTCGAGGGCAATTCGACGGGTGCGCCGCCATCGGCGGGCAAGAGCGTGACAGCGCCAGGCGTGCCTGGCAATCCGCCATCGAAGCCCCACGGTGCATACTTGTTGCCTTCGCCTTCGAGCGAGCCACGACCGTCCGACAGAAAGCGGATGTCGCGAATCGAGCCGAGACCACCACGCCAGCGCCCCGGGCCGGCCTTGTCTTCGATCAGCTCGTAGCGCGTCACCTGCAGCGGGTAGTGGCTCTCGATGTCCTCGATCGGGTTGTTGCGCGTGTTCGCGAACAGTGTGTCGACGGCATCCATGCCATCGCGACCGTAGCGCCCGCCATAACTGCCCTCGGTGATGTCCATGTACACCCAGTAGTTCTCACCGATCAGGCCGCTGTATGCCGCCACCTTGAGATTGCCGACACCAGCGCTGATGCGCTTCGGCAGCACCGGCGCCAATGCCTTCATCAGCGTGCTCGCGACGATGTTGCCCGGGCAGAAGCGCGCGATCACCGGTGCCGGATAGATCGGATTGGCGAGGCAGCCGCGCGGCGCAACGATGCTGATCGGCCGGATGAGCCCATCGTTCTGCGGCACGTACTCCATCAACGCCGAATCCAGCAGGACGGAGCGCAGCGTGACATACAGTGCGATGTCGACGGTCCCGATCAACGGCATGTTGATCGGGCGATCATCGACCTGTGGCGAGGTGCCAGTCAGATCGATCGTCATCTCGTCGCCTGCGACCGTCACCGACACGGCGATCCTGAGGTCCTTGCGCCGTGGATTGGGGTCGTCGAGGAACCCATCGATGTGATCCTCGGCAGCATAGGTGCCGTCGGGAATGGCGGCGATCGCCTGCCGCATCATGCGCTCCGAATAGCGCATCAGCGACTCGCTCGATGCCAGCACGGTCTCGAGGCCATACTGCTTGACCAACTCGGTATAACGCTCGGCGCCGAGGCGGCATGCGGCGACTTGGGCTTCGATGTCGCCGACGACCATGTCGGCGCTGCGGATGTTCTGGCGCAGGATGCGCCACACCTGCTCGTTGCGCCGCCCGCCTTCGTATAGCTTGATCGCCTTGAACTGCAGCCCTTCGGCGTACGCATCGACGGCATCGACGATACCGCAACTGCCGGGCGTGAGCGCGCCCAGATCGAGATGGTGCGCCGTGGTGAACGAGAAGCCGATCAGCTCGTCTCCGATGAAGATCGGCACACCGATCC
Organism: uncultured Chloroflexota bacterium; assembly: GCA_903871975.1. Taxonomy (GTDB): domain Bacteria; phylum Chloroflexota; class Chloroflexia; order Chloroflexales; family Roseiflexaceae; genus CAIQIY01. Next base: position 8,279 of record CAIQIY010000574.1, read on the forward strand.
CGATGTCGGGGCCATGCGATGCGCCGTAGTAGGCATGGTTGTGCATGATCACGTCGCCCGGCAGGAACTCGTCGCCGACTTCCTCCATCGCGCGAACGATGCCGCGCATGTAGCCCGGGATCGGCCCGAGCTGCAACGGCGTACTGATCGGGCATTCACACAGCTGGCGGCACATCGAGTCGAGCAGCGCGGCACCGAAATCCTCGGATTCGCGGATGATACTGGAGTACGACATGCGCGCGAGTTTGTGTCCCATCTCGAGGGCGATATTCTCGAGCGCTCCGGCGACCACCTGGGCAGTCACCAGATCAATCTGCGGCAGGGTCACTCCCCGGGCCAACAGGCTATCATTCGGCATCGGCATCAGAACACCTCCAAGGTCGTTCGAGTCGCGGGCGGTAGTCCCCGCGACTGCCATCTCACACGCGCACCAGCAAACTGCCACTCGCATCGACGTGCGCGACGCTGCCGGGGGGCAGGATCGTCGTCGAGTCCTTCTGGAAGATGATCGCCGGACCGGCGATGTCGGCCCCGACCGGCAACATCTCGCGCCGATAGAACGTCGTGGGAAGCTCGCGCAATTCACCATCGTGACGGAAGAAGCTGCTGCCGACCTTCAGCGTAGCGGCCGCGATGCTGCCGCCGGCCGGCGCGCTGGTGGCGCGCAGCTTGGGCAGGGCACCCACACCGACGACCCGCAGGTTGACCAGTTCGATCGGATTGCTCTCGAAGGCGTGACCGTACTCGGCGGCATGGATGTCGTGAAACTGGCGCCAGACCCCGGCGATGGCGTCGTCGTCGATGTCACCCGCCGGCAATGTGACGCGCAATTCGTACCCCTGCCCGACGTAGCGGCAGTCGGCCATGCGCAACACCGAGATCTGTGCCTCGTCGAGGCCATCGGCGCGCAGCTGGTCGCGCACGTCGGCCTCGATCGCTGCCAGGTCGTGGTTGAGACGCGCCAGATCGGGGGCGATGTTGAGCATGAACTGGTTGCGGATGCGATCGTACTTGAGGTCTGTGGTGAGCAGGCCGAGTGCCGATGTGATGCCGGGAAATGGCGGCACGATCACCTCGGGGATGCCGAGCGTGCGTGCGACGTCGACGGCGTGCAGCGGGCCGGCACCACCGAAGGCGACCAGCGCAAAATCACGGGGATCGTGGCCCTTCTGCACCGTCCGCGAACGAATGGCGTTGGCCATGTTGTGGTTGAGGATGGTCAGGATGGCATCGGCGGCTTCGGGTGCACTCATCGCCAGCTGGCCGGCCAGTTCGCCCACCACGCGCTGTGCATGTTCCGGCACCAGGCGCATCTCGCCACCCAGGAAGAACTCGGGGTCGAGCCGGCCAAGCACCATGTTCGCGTCGGTCACGGTCGGCTCGGCACCCCCCTTGTCGTAGCACGCCGGTCCGGGCGTCGAGCCAGCGCTGCGCGGCCCGACGCGGAAGGCGCCACCCAGGTCGACATACGCCACCGAACCACCGCCGGCGCCGATGGTGTGGATATCGATCGTCGGTACCATCACCGGAAAGCCGGCGATCCAGGTATCGCGGGCACTGGCCTCGGCGAACCCGCGGGCCGTCACGATGCCGATGTCGGCGCTGGTGCCGCCGACGTCGAAGGTGATCAGCCGCTCGCGCCCGGCCAGCGTACCAGCGAGCGATCCGCCGAGCACGCCTGCCGCCGGGCCGCTGAGCAACAACGTGACCGGCCGGGCGGCCGACATCTCGGCCGTGGCGACGCCACCGTTCGAGCGCATCAGATGCGGTTCGGCGCGCAAGCCGGCGGCGTGCAGCCGGTCGACGAGGTTCTGGACGTACACCTGCACCTTGGGCCCGACGAACGCATTGATCGCGGCGGTCGTGAACCGCTCGAACTCGCGGAATTGCGGAAAGATGCTGGCCGAGGTCGTCACGAAGGCTTCGGGGTATTCCTCGGCGATGATCGTGCGCACCCGCTCCTCGTGGGCGTCGTTGATGTACGAGAACAACAGACAGACCGCGATGCTGGCGACGCCGGCCGCCTTGAGCTGGTGCACGGCTGCGCGCACCTCGGCTTCGTCGAGCGGCACCAGCTCCTCGCCGCGCGGACCGATCCGGCCGTCGACGACCAGCCGGTGGCGTCGCCGCACCAGTGGCCGGTCTTGCCAGGGGATCTCCTGCATGATCGAGTAGTGCAATGGCCGCTGGTGCCGGCCGATGTGGAGAATGTCGCGATACCCCTTGTTGGTGATCAGGCCCACCTCGGCGCCGCGATGCTCGAGGAGCGCATTGGTGGCGATCGTCGTGCCATGCAACAGCTGATCGACATCGCCAGGCGTGATGCCGGCCTGCTGACACAACTCGATCACGCCCTGTACCATGCCGATCGAAGGATCGGCCGTCGTCGTCGGCACCTTGTGCGTCCAGACCGTCCCGTCGTCGGTGTCGGCGAGGATCAGGTCGGTGAATGTCCCGCCGATGTCAACCCCTATCAGTCTCATCATCACGCTCCATCTTGCACACTGACGCCGGCCCGCAATGCCGGCGCGTCGGATTGTGGTGGATCACGCTCAACGCGGGCCGACGCCCTGGGCGATCGTGTCGATGGCGCGCCGCAGATCGCCGACCGGGAACAGGATCGGCAGATCGACTCCGGCTGCGCGATAGTCGTCGATGCGCGCGAGGCATTCGTCGGGGGTACCGGCGATGGTGACCCGCTGGACCATTGCGTCGTCGATGAACGGCAGCCCCGCGGGAATGCCACCTTCGGTGACGGCCCGGCGCACCCGATCGAGGAGTTCGTCGTCGAACCCCATCTCGGCGGCGATGTTCGGCATGCGTGTCATGTAGGTTGCTACCAGCGGCCGCGCGGCATCGCAGGCGGCATGCGAATCGGCGTCGGTCGAGAAGATCAGCGCCATCGAGACATCGATGTCGGCCATGGTGCGCCCCGCGCGCTCGGCACCGCCAGCGATGCGCTGCCGCGCACGCACGACGTACTCGGGGGGCAGAAAGCCGTTGAGCATGGCGCCATCGGCCAGTTCGCCGGCCAGTTCGAGCGCTTTTGGCCCCGTGACGCCGAGATGGATCGGGATGGTGCGCCGCCACGGCTCGAATTCGAGCTGTGCGCCGGCGACCTGCAGCGTGGCACCCTGATAGTGCACCGGCTCGCCGGTCAGCAGCTGACGCTGCACCACGACGAAGTCGCGCAGCCGGCCGAGCGGTCGCTCGAAGCCGTGCCCCTGTGCAGCCAGGACCAATGGTGATCCGGTGCCGAGCCCGACGATCGCCCGCCCGGCGCTGGCCTCGTCGAGCGTGGCGAAACTGATCGCGCTCAACACCGGGCCACGGGTGAAGACGTTCACGATCCCGGTGCCGATGCCGATCCGGCTCGTACGCGCAGCGATCGCACCGGCCGGCACAAATCCATCACGCATGATGCGCGTCTCGGCGATCCAGACCGACTCACAGCCGGCGGCTTCGGCGAGTATCGCGAGTTCGACCATCTCGGGGACGCGCGGCGCGCCCAGAAACGCGAGTCCGTAGCGGGTCATCGGGTGCCTCCTCAACGCATCGTCGCGATCACACGGTCGGCGACGGCGACAATGCCGAATGCCGTGACAAAGCCGACGGCCATCGCGAGCGTGGCGTGGCTGCCGAGGCCGCACTGCAGCCGTGTCTGGCGCAGCAGACGCCCGATGGCGAAGCCGAGTGCGGGAATGGCGACGGCGAGGCCGAGATCGGGCCATGGTGCGCCGGCACCGCCAACGACGAGCGGTGCCAGCAGCATGGCGCCCGCTGGTGGCAGATACACGGCCAGCGCCATCGTCGGCGTGCGTACCAGCCCATGGATCGCTACCAGCTGGAGCAACGCCGGCGCGAGTGCGGCCGCGCTTTGCCAGCCACCTCGCCCGTGGTGCAGGCCACTCAGCACGACTGCGGCGAGCATCGCCCCCGCCAGCCATGGCTCGCCGGGCGCATCGTCTTCGGGCTGGCCACGCATTCCGGCGCCATAGCTGAGCAGCAACGCCATGCCGAGCATGATCTGGTACAGCGGCGGCAGCGAGAGCAGCAATGGCAACGATGCCAGCCCGCCGTCGCGTACGCCTGGCAGCAATGTCGTGACGATGCTCTCGACGAGCATGCTGACAGCCACGACGGCGTGTGGCGCCTGCACGATCAACCCGGCGGCGAGTATGCCGACACCAGCGGCGTTGATCAGGCCGCGCTGCGCCATATTGGGAGGCTCCTGGCTCATCGCGTGCTCCCCTCGCTCGGGCGATACGCCGCGCCTAGAAGAACGCATTCGGCGCGAAGACGCCGGTGATGCGCAGCACGATCGCTGCAGCCAGCAATCCCAGCCACGTGATGATCAGCAGCCAGTCGAGTGGCCGCAACTGGATGTCGCGATACAACACGCGCTCGACGCCGGTCTCTTCGGGAAAGCTGAACCCACGCAGCTCCATGCTGAGCGCGATGTTCTGACTGCGGTTGAGTGCGCCCAGCCCGAGCGGTATGGCCGAGATGCTCATGCCGCGCGCCAGCCGCACCGGATTCATGCCGTTGAGCAGATCGCAGCCGCGCGCCTGCAATGCCTCGCGGATGGTGGTGTATTCCTCTTGCAACAGCGGGTAGAAGCGCATGCCGAACGCGAACATGAATGCCCCCTTGTATGGCAGCCCCGCCCGGTACATCGAGAGCCCCCAGGTGAACGGCTCGGTGGTGAACGAGAACAACAGGAAACACATGCCCATCGCTGCGATGCGGAACCCGATCTCGAAGCCCCGAACCATGCCGTTCATCGAGGCGGCGCCGAGCACGGCGACGTCGGCCGGGGCGAAGCATGGGCAGGCATTGAGGAAGAACGTGTGGGCAAACGCGATGCCCAGGATGATCGGTGCCAGATAGATCAGGAAGATCGCATACTCGGCTGGACTGATGCGTGCCACGCCCCAGATCAGCGCGATGATGATGACGCACATGATCAACGGTGTTGGGACCGGAACGCCGCCGAGGACGACCGGTGAGGGCAACAGGAATGCCAGCACCAGATACGACAGCGTGAAGATCAGCTTGGTCCTGGGATCGAGCCGGTGCAGCCAGGTTTCGTAGCCCGAGTACGAATAAATACCGCTCATCGCACCAGCCTTTCGTGCATCATGGTCGCTGCTTCATCGACATTCAGCGGCGGGGGAACCATGCCGAGCTCGAGTGCGAGCTGTGTGATCGACGGCGGCTTGACGAAGGTGGTCGCCAGCACATCGCGTTGTGCGAACACGTCGCGGGGTGTACCATCGAGGAGCACCTCGCCACGACACATCGCGACCACGCGATCGCAGTATTCGGCCGCCAGCGCCATGGCATGCGTGATCGTGATGATCGTTGTGCCATCCTGGTCGCGCAATCGCGTGAGCAACTCCATGACTGCGCGCGCGTGGCGTGGATCCTGGCCAGTCGTCGGCTCATCGACGATCAGTGCATCGGGCTGCAACACCGCGATGCAGGCGATCGCCAGACGCTGCTTGTTGCCCAGCGACAGCCGGAACGGATGGAGGTCGCGCTGCTCCCACAGATCAAGCATGCGCAGCATCGCTTCGACGCGTTCGGCGACGTCGGCTGGCGCGATGCCCTGGTACTCGAGGCTGAACGCTACCTCGTCGTACACCGACTGGCGAAACAATTGCGTCGACGGGTTC
>CAIQIY010000575.1 GCA_903871975.1 uncultured Chloroflexota bacterium
CCCGCGCAGCCTGCGCGAGGGTGATCCGTTCGTGCTCTCGGTGATCGTCGGCGCGACCCGTGCGACCAGTGCCGAGGTGTTGCTGACGATCGATGGCGCCGACGCGTGGCGCGGCACCGTGTCGTTGAATCCCGGCGAGACGCGCGTGCCGTATCGTGGTGAAGCGCGCCGCAGCGGCGTGATTCGCGTCGACGCACGCATCGTTCCACCCGTTGGTGACCGCTTCGTCGAGAATGATCAGGGCGCAGCCGTGATCCCGGTCGCGCCGGCACCGCGCTTGTTGCTCATCGAGGGGCGTACGGGCGCCGCCGCGCCGCTGCGTGCCGCCCTGCGCACGCTGGGCGTCACGGTGGATGTCGTCGCGCCGACAGCCGTTCCGGCACAACTCGCCCCGCTCGCACCCTACGAAGGCATCGTGTTGATCGACGTCGGCGCTGCTGCGCTCAGCCTCGACCAGATGGCGACGTTGCGCGAACATGTGCGCAGCGAGGGGCGCGGGCTGGTCATCGCCGGCGGGCGCTCCTCGTTCACACTCGGCGGCTACGCCGACACGCCGCTCGCCGACGTCGCCCCGGTCGCGATGGAACCACCGCCGCGGCCCGAACGCGGGGCGGTGAACCTGCTGGTGATCTTCGATCGTTCGGCCAGCATGGGCCCCCAGAGCGGCGCCAGCAAGTTCGTCATGGCCAAGGAAGCCGCACTGCTGGCCACCGAATCGCTGCGACCGGAGGATCGGCTCGGCGTCCTGGCGTTCGACATCGATCAACAGTGGGTCGTGCCGTTTCAGTCGCTCGATGGCGGCGTCAGCCTGGCCGATATCCAGTCGCGCATCGCGCGCGTGCCGTTGGGTGGGGGGACCAACATCTACGGTGCGCTCGAAGCCGGGCTGGCGGCGATGCTGACCCAGGACGGCGATACGCGCCATGTGGTGCTGATGACCGACGGTCGCTCGTTCGGCGACCAGCCCGAGGCGTTCGCTGCCCTGATCGGGAACGCACGCGCCGCCGATGTGACGCTCTCGACGATCGCGATCGGCGAGGATGCTGATGTTGCGCTGCTGGCCGAACTGGCACGCTTGGGGGCCGGCAGAAGTTATGTCGCGACGGAACCGGACGACATTCCGCGTCTGACGTTGATCGAGAGCGAGATCGCGCGCAGCGAACCGCAGATCGAGGGTACGTTCCGCGCCGAGCCGGTCGCGCCGCACCCGGCGCTGGCCGGCCTCGACGTCGCGGCATTCCCCACGCTCGATGGGTACGTCGGTGTCACTGCGAAGCCCCAGGCCGAGCTGATCCTGCGCTCACCCGAAGGTGACCCGATCCTGGCGGCGTGGCAATACGGGCTGGGGCGCGCAGTCGCCTGGCTGCCGGGCGTCGCCGAGCCGTGGGCCGGCGCGTGGCTCGATTGGCCCGACTATCCGCGCTTCTGGTCACAACTGATCCGCTATACGCTGCCGGAACCCGACAGCGGCCTGTTGCAGGTACGGGTACTGGCGCGCGGCGCGGTGGCGACCATCCGTGCCGATTCGTTGACGTCGAGTGGTGCACCGCTGGATCTGGCCGACACCCAGGCGCTCGTGACCCTGCCCGACGGCACGACGCGCACCGTGACGCTGACACAGCGCGCGCCGGGCCGCTACGAGCAGGAAGTGCAGCTCGCCACGAGCGGCGCGTATCTCATCGAAGTCCGGCAGGTGCGTGACACCATCCAGCGGGTGACGACGATCGGCTATGTGCATCCGGTGCCGGCCGAATACCTGCCGCCGACCGACCGCGGCGCCGAGACCCTGGCGGCGCTGAGCGCCGCGAGTGGCGGCGTCGTCCTGCCACCCGATGCACCGCTCATCGTCGATGTGGCGCCGGCTCCCGTCACGTTGGCGCTGTGGGGCTGGCTGGTCGCCGTGGCTGCGGCGCTGTGGCCGCTGGCAGTGGCATTGCAGCGTGGCTGGGGCCGGCGCTGAGTGCGGGAAGGAGACCCCATGGCGGCACCGGACCTGCCGGCGATTCCGGCGGCACACTGGCCACTGGCCGAGTCGCTGATCTACCACGGGCTGGTGCGCCCGGCGCTGCGCCGGCAGTTTGGCCGGGTGGCCGCGCGCCTCGTGGCGCCGGCGCCGCAGCCCGACGGCCGGCCGCTGATCGTGATGCCCACGCACACCGCCTGGTGGGACGCCTACATGCTCTTTGTGATGTCGGACCACCTGCTCGGTTCGGCCTACCAGAACTACATCATGATGGAAGAGCGCCAGCTGCGTGCGTATCGCTTCTTCCGCTGGTGTGGCGCGTTCTCGGTGGCGCGGGGCGCTGCAGCGGCGGCATCGCTGCACTACAGCGGCCGTGTGCTGCGCGAACACCACGATCGATGCCTGTGGATCTTCCCCCAGGGCCGCATCGTGCCCGCCGGCCAGCGACCGTTGCGGCTGTACCCCGGCTTGGCACGCATCGTGCAGCAGCTGCCACAGGTGTGGTTGTGGCCGATCGCCCTGCACTACGAATTCCGCGGCACGCAGCATCCCGAGGCGTTCATCCGCGCCGGCACGCCCGTGCTCGCCGGCACCGACGACGAGCGCGACTGGACGCACGAGGCCACCGGGCTGCTCACCGACGCCGCAGACGCGCTGGCCGACGATCTGCGCCATGAGCGCCTGTCCGACTACCACACGTTGATGCGCGGTCGATCCGGCATCGATCAGTGGTGGGATCGGCTGCGCCGACGCGCCGACTGACCCCGTCGCGCGATCGAGCGCCGTGGCGCGCGGCCACGGCAGTGCCGGTTGCTCGATGCGTGGCGGGGCCGCACCCCCGATGCGCTGCGGTGTCGCGCCACCGACACGCGCCTGGCGGGAACGGCGGCGCGGCGGTTTGTGCAAAATGGACAGACGCGACGCGGTGCGGTTCGGATAGATTGCGGATGCCCTGCACCGCGCGCGCGTGATACACTTCACATACGGCAAGGTAGCCATGGCAGGGCGACAAGAAGAGGAAACACACCACAATGACTGCGACACTGCGCGATTTTCTCGAGATTCCGTACGACCAGCTCGAAGAGTTCAACCTCGCCGCCAAGGCCCAGCGCCTGGCGCGCGTGCCGGCCGACCAGATCAAGGAAGAGCGCATGCGCTACCTGCACGACGAGAAGCGCATCAAGGCTGTCACCGTGTGCTTCACCGACCTCGAAGGCC
>CAIQIY010000576.1 GCA_903871975.1 uncultured Chloroflexota bacterium
GCCTCGTTCTCGGCCAGGCCAAACAGCGCACCGCTGCGCCAGACGGTGGTGAGGAACGCGCCGACGTCGCGGCGCACCTTGGCCCACAGTGTCGGATCGTTTGGCTCGAAGACGACCCACTGGGTGCCGCGTTCGATCGACTTCTCGACCATGCAGAACAGGCGGCGGACGTTGATGTAGCGCCAGGCGGGATCGCTCGACAGGGTACGCGCACCCCAGACGCGGATGCCGCGACCCGGGAAGGCGCGGATGCAGTTCACGCCATTCGGGTTGAGCACATCCTGCTCGCCGGTGGTGACGTTCAGCTCGAGATTGACCGCGCCGCGCAGGATCTCGTTGGCCGGCGCCTTGTGGACGCCGCGCTCGCCATCGACGCGGGCATACAGGCCTGCCAGGTGCCCCGATGGCGGCACCTTGACCAACGCGCCCTGGCCGTCCTGGCCGGCGAGTGGGTTGGCGACCCAGATCCACGGGTAGTACAGCGCACCATACTTCGAGTCGTAGCCGGCCTCCTGGACACGCCAGGCGTTGACCTGCTGCGGCTTGAGGTCGGGCAGCGCATCGAGGATGGCGACACGGTCCTTCATCTTCTCGCAGTGCGCCAGCACGGCCAGCTGGACAGCCTTGACTTCGTCGCGGCCGATCTTGCCCGCGAGATACGACGACATCAGGTCGGGCACAATGACCATGGTGACATCGTCGAGCGCTTCGAGGCCGGCGATGCCGACGCGCTCGGTGATGTCGCCCTCGAACAGCGTGGCACTCACTGCCAGTGGCGCACTGGCGGCGGGTGCCAGCGCTGCGGCGATGGTGTAGCTGCCGGCCGCCGGCCGACGCTCGGCGATCGGCGCGCTGGCGTCGAGCTCGCGCACCTTGACCAGCTTCGACTCACGGTTGAGCACGTCGACGGCATTGCGGATGCCGCGGCCACGACCGAGCGACAGGTTCTCGAAACTCTCGCTGGCGTCGCCGGCACTGATGCCGAGCTTGAAGAGCTCATCGCTGGTGCCGTCCTCGACGGTCACCACGACGGCCGCGCTGGTCTGGGCGGTGAACTCGAGCGCCGCAGCGATCTGTGGGTTCTTGCCGCCGACCGTCAGGCTGGCGCGCGGGAGCTCACGCGCGGGCGGCGGGGCGAACGATGCGGTCGTCGCGACGCTCTGTACATAGCACACGCCACCGCCGTTCAGGAAGTAGCCGTACACCGCCAGCGGCAGATAGGCGCCTGCGACAAACCCGCCAAATGCACCGGTGTACTGTGTCCAGTTCGTCACCAGCACCGGCTCGCCCTGATTGCCGGCCGGGCGCGTCTCGGTGAAGCCGACGAATGCCGCCACCGAGGTTCCGGCCGCCTCGATCGGGCGGCTACCGCGATCGACCTCCTCAATGTAGACTCCGGGAGAGAGATACTGTGGAGACATGGGGCATTCCTCCTGGTTGAACTGCGAACATCACTCGAGCGTCACATCGAACCGCGGAAACGAGATGTCGATCTCGTGACGACGAGACCGGCCGTCGGCCTGCACGACGAGGGTATAGCGTCCGGGCTGGTCGATCTGCAGGCGAAACCGCCCGGCGGCATCAGAGCGAACCGCCGCGCCGTGGCCATCGATGGCGATCGACGCGCCGGCGAGCGGCGCGCCGGCACCATCGCGAATCGTTCCACCGAACCAGATCGGCTGGCGTTCGTCATCGCTGGCCGCCGGCTGGTCGGTCGCGCCAGTGCCGCTGGCGCCGGTTGTGCCGACTGCCACCACTGGCGGCATCGCCAGCGGCGGACCGGCAGGGATGGTCTCGCGCTCGGTCGCGAGGATCACCGTGTAGGACAGGGAAGGCTTGAGCTGGTTCTCCAGCGCGGTCCAGAACTCTCCGGGGCTCTTGAGCACGCTATCGGGGCGGGCTACCGAGGTGTGGATCGCCACGGGATGCTCGCGCAGCGCGCCCTGCAGCATGCCGGCCGGCAGCACCGTGAAGCGCACCAGCGTCTGGAGCACGCGCCACAGGAGCCGGTGTTCGTCTTCGACCGCGCGCGTCCATGCGGTCACGAGATACGTGAGGTCGTACAGCAGCGGCGTACTGCGCCGCACGATCCGGTCGTCATCCTGGCGCGCGAGCTGCTGGCCCTGCTGCTTGAGCTTCAGGTTCTCGCGGATGTCGAACAGGTAGCAATTGATCGTCGGCCGCGAGATGCCGGCCGACCACTCGCGGTTGGGCGTGTCGAAGCTGATGTCGATCTGCGATGGCGCGATGCCACCCTCGCGGACGAGCACCTGACGGATGGTATCGTCGAGGTCGCTGATCATGGTCGCTCCGTCAGCGCTCATCGTCGGCCTGGCGCTGCGCCGGGGCGCCGCGCACCGCCCGCGCGACGGCTTCGGCTTCGCGCTCGTGGGCATCGTCGGCAGCAGTCACCGTCAATCCGGCGTCGGTGGCGCTGCGGGCGATGCCGCCACGCTGTTGCATGACGTGGGTCATCTCGTGGGCCAGCAGGCCACGATCGCTGGGCGCCGATCCGGCGCCGAAGAAGATGTCGCTGCCGACGGTGAAGGCCCGCGCGCCGACCGAGCGGTTGAGCTCGGCGGCCGGCTGGTCGGTGTGAATGCGCACGTCGCCCAGGTCGGCACCGAA
>CAIQIY010000577.1 GCA_903871975.1 uncultured Chloroflexota bacterium
ACCGGGGAACCTCCGCAGCGGGGGTCGCGGTCCAGTCGGCGGCACTGCTCGTGAGGGCGAGGTCTTCGATCATGCGCGCCCGCATCCGGTTCAACCGCGCATCCAACTCCATCTCGATCGCGCACAGTGTGGCCTTCGGATGCGCGAGCCGCCAGGCCCGCATCTCCGTGGTGATGTCGTGCGTTATCTGCTGCCAGAGGGCGTCATTCATGGGGCGGCTCATGGGCATCCTCCCGTGGGTGCGGTAATCTCTCTGTCTCTATCCTACTACCTCCCGAAACGTTACGCCACACCCGATGCAGGCGATGCCGCCGACACATGCTCCCCGACGTGCTTGTGCCGTGTGCCAAGGTGCTGGCCACGTGCTGCATTCGCGGCGTGCCCGGATGCGGCTGCGCTCACGCGATACCATGAATGCCGCACCAGAAGCCAGGTGCTGAACCACATCGGACAGCTGATGCTCCTGGCCCGGTACGGGTATCCGGTCACTGATCGTGGGATCGCCCGCTGGCTGATATCCTGACACCCGTGATGAAGCGCTCCGCGGGGTGTAGCCTCACGTGACGTACGATTGCGGTGCTGCATGGGCCTGGCTGAACCTCCACCGCAGGCCTCTGGCCACGTCAGCTCACAATCAATGTGCCCGTCTGCGTGCACCGTGACTGGGTCGAATGACCGTATACAGATACAGTCAGGGAGGGCCAGCTCACGACAATCGGGCGCCGGCCATGGGCGTTGACCAGCCAGAGATACTGACGTCAGCCACCAGGCGTCATGCGTTCCCAGCCAACCCCGGCATGGCACGCCCCTCCCAACATCACCGATGGCAGCTGGTCGGTGTATGGGCGTCGATCCCCGGTACACCGACGGCCACGGACGGCCTGGTTCTGATGATGGATGCGGCGGGGGTGATGCTTCCGGCTCACTCATTGCTCGCGCCACCGCCAGCCGCGCATCGAGGTGCCGCGCAGCCTGCCAGCCTCACCGACGTCGTAGCTCCCGCACACCGCCGCAGGCGCCGCACGTGGGCATCAGCGGCCGTCAAACGTGGCCTGTCGCCCCATGCCAGCCGAGCGACAGATGCAACGCGGGACCATCACATACGACCGCACGACATGGCGGCTCATCAAAGACCGGGCGGCTGGCGGCTGGTCGACGCCGTCATATGGCACCAGAGCTCCCGCGACGGCGTCACACGGGACCCGCCTGCCGTGCCACCCATGGTTCGTGGCTCCGCCCGGTCGAGCACCGAAACAGGGCCGGCACGTACGGCGCGCGCAACGGTTCGACGATTGCGACACGACACGCGGCACAACGCACGCACTACCACCGACCTCAGCCAGACCGCGTCAGCACATGCTGACGCGCTACCCGTCCAAGCATCATGTCGACACGATCCGCGCGGCCGGCGGCACGCCGGGAATCCGCGTACGAATGCGATACAGCGACGTACGCGCCGTGATGTAGAGCGAATGGCCGTCATCGCCCCAGGCACAATTGGCCGGCCGTTCTGGCGTGCTGATCACGCCCAGCAGCGTACCATCGGGCTCGAAGACCCATACCCCCGTCGCACCGGTCACATACAGATGTCCATCGCGATCGAGCTTCATGCCATCAGGCGACCCTGGCTGTGGATGGTCCATGTCGCAGACGACCCGGCTGTTCGTCAGGGTTCCATCGGCGGCGATGTCGAACGCACGCACATGGCGCCGCCGCGAATCATCGATGTAGAGCACGCGCTCATCGGGTGAAAACGCCAGGCCATTCGGTCGATCAAAGTCGTCGGCGGCGCGCACCACCGCACCATCGCGATCAACACGATACACACCATTGCACGGCTGCTCTTGCTGCGCTGGTTCGATCCCATAGGGTGGATCGGTGAAGAACATCACGCCATCCGAGCGGATGACCACATCGTTCGGGCTGTTCAGCCGCCGCCCTTCGTAGGCGTCCACCACGGTCTCGACGCCACCGTCGGCGCTGGTCCGCGAGACGCGGCGGTTGCCGTGCTCGCAGGCCACCACGCGTCCGGCAGGATCAAGCGTCAGGCCGTTGGCATTGCCGCTCGCCTCGCGCCAGACGCGCGTGCCATCGGCGGCACTCCAGCGATAGATGCGCGCCGCCGGAATGTCCGAGAAGATCAACGCACCCTCGGGCAGCCAGACTGGCCCTTCGGTGAAGACAAATCCGCTGGCGATCAGTTCGGGATCGCCGTCCTCGACGATGTGACGAAGCTTCAGCATTGGTTCCTCCTCAGCGGCGTGCCAGTCGAATCACTCACCGTTCGCGCGGGTTGATGCATCATCGGCGGTGACAAAGATCATCCGCGCCACGCGGCGGTCGAGCGCATGGATGTGTGAGCGAACCATGACGGTGACGGGGCCGTCGAATGGCGCGCTGGCACGCACCTCGATGTCAGCGCCAGGGACCAGGCCCAGATCGGCGAGATAGCGCAGCCGCTCGGCCTGCTGCTCGCCGACACGGGTGATCTGCCGTCGGCTGCCGACTGGCAGATCAGCGATCGAACGCTGACTGATGTCGGGCATCACACCATCCAGGCTCGGAATCGGATCACCGTGTGGATCATGGGTCGGATGCTCCAGATACGCGGCGATGCGCGCCTCGAGTCGCTCGCTGATCACGTGCTCCAGCGCATCGGCATCATCGTGTACCTCATCCCAGCGATACCCGAGCGCCTCGACGAGATACAGTTCGATCAGGCGATGGTGGCGGACGACCTCGAGCGCGATGGCTTCGCCGGCACTGGTGAGCTGGACGCCATGGTATGGGGTGTGTGTCACAAGGCCGTCGCGCGCCAGCTTTTTGATCATGCCGGTGACCGACGACGGCTTGATGCCACCGAGCTGCCCGGCGACCAGCGAGGTCGTCACGGCGGCATGCCGCTGCTGGACCAGATAGATCGCCCTGAGATAGTCCTCTACGGCAGCGGTTACCCGCACCTGGCGCGCGCGTGGCGTTTGCATGACGTTACCTTCACTCCGTCGCAACGCCCGGCGTCGGATGATACCGCAGCACTGGCGCACCGTCATTGTCACGGATTCCGCACATTCTGGCAAATGCACGGGTGTGCGGCCGGGCGGGGACCGCCGCCCGCCTGGTAGCATGCCGTCGCTGCTCGCGAGCGGCGCCGAATCTGCAGGGCCGGGGCAGTGGCGACAGGCGAGCGCATCACCGCCAGCATGTCACGCCAGCGCAGTCACATCCGGCGGCGTCCCATATCTGCATCCGCCACCGATCCCCGAGATACGTGCGCATTCATCGTTCCATCAGCGCGAAGCGGCGCAACATCTCCAGATCAGGTGCCGCATCGCCCGGTATGACGATGGTCGGAAACGATGACTGTGGTGGCTGATAGGGCGCCGGCGCTGCTGGCACACTGCCATGCATGCGCTCCCATGTGGGATCGGCGGCGCATCGGGCCAGGACACGCTGATGGGCGAGAGCATCGGCGACCTGACAGATGATCAGCCGAATCTCGGCACCAGACGACCACTGCAGCAGCCAAGGCTGCCACACGGCGTGCTGAAACGCCGCCTCGATCACCAGGCTGACGCCCGCCTGGAGTAACTGCGTCGTCGTAGCGGCGAAGATCTGTGTCGCCGGCTGGTTGGCACCGCTGCCAAGTTCGTGATGCGCGACGCCGAGCGTCTGCAGCAACCCGGCCTTGAGCGCATCGCGGCTCAGCAGCGCGCAGGGCAGCGCGTCCGCCAGCGCGCGTGCCAGCGTCGTCTTGCCGGCACCGGGGCGGCCGGTGACGACGACGAGCCGTGGCCGGCGGTGCCCCATCACGCGAGGAACTCGAGGATGTCGATGCGCGGCCGGCGGATGCCGGCCAGCTGACCGGGTGCAATGACCGCACTGCCGAGATGCGCTTCGATCGAATCGGCGGTGATCGTCGTGCGGACGCCCACGGTCGCCGCGCCCAACCGCAGCACGAGCTCGGCGTACAGGCGCTCGAATGGCAGCGGCGCGCCACTCCGCTCCCAGCTCACCATACGCTCGACGACCCCGACCGTCAGCGGTGTGGTGCTCTGGGATGCTGCGCCCGGCTCGGCGTAGAAGCCGGGTGCCGCGGCAGCATCCAGCGTGAGCGGCCCGAGCAGACACACGAGCCGCGCGATCCCCACCCGGCCCACCCCGGCCAGATCCACGCGATGGTGCCGG
>CAIQIY010000578.1 GCA_903871975.1 uncultured Chloroflexota bacterium
ACGGGCGATCGGCGTCGATGATCGTCACGCCGGCCACCAGCGGGAAGAACGGCTCGTGGCGATCGAAGCGCAGCTCGGGCGACCAGCGCGCCGCCAGTGACGCGTCGGGTTCGTCCAGCCGCTGCATCAGCACGCGCGCGAGCGAGCGATCGTCCGGCATCATCCCCTCACTCTGCACCACCGCCCGGTGCCAGGATCGGCGGAAACGGAATCAGCCGCCGATCGCCATCAAGACACGCCAATTCGACCTCTGAGCGCACGAGCAGCTCGTCGCCACGGCGAGCTTCCTGCAGGAACGCCATGCGATACGGCGTGCGCGCCTGGTGGGTCGTCACGATCTCCAGCACATCGCCGAGCCGGCCCGCTGCGCGGAACTGCAGCGTCGCCGAGTAGACGATGATCAGGTAGCCGAGGGCGTTCCATTCGTGGATCTCGCGCCCCCCGGTGGCGACGTATTCGGTTCGTGCCCGTTCGAAATACCGCAGGTAGTTGGCGTGATACACCATGCCGAGGCAGTCGGTATCCTCGTAATAGACCTTGATTCGCGTGCGATGAGCTGACATCGGGGCCTCACGTCAGGCTGGGGCGCTGGACCATGGCGCAGCGTATCGGCATCACGGCCACGGCTGCACGCCGCGGATCGATGCATCGAGCACCTCAATCGGGTGCACGGTCGGCAACACGCGACCGGCGCGCGCCAATGCGCTGCCGATCTGCAGCGAGCATCCGGGATTGGCCGAGACCACTGCCGCGACCTCGAGGTCGAGGATGTGTCGGGCCTTGCGGTCGCCGAGCTGTTGCGCCGGGCCGGGCTCGACCAGGTTGTAGATGCCGGCCGAGCCACAGCAGATCGCCGCATCGGCGATCTCGCGCACCTGCAGCCCGGGGATGCCGGCGAGCACGCGGCGCGGTTGACTGCGAATGCCCTGGGCATGCTGCAGGTGACACGCATCGTGATACGCCACCGTGAGCGGCAGCGGGTGGCGCGGCGCCCGCGGCCCGAGCTCGGCGAGCAACTCGCTGACATCGCGACAGCGGGCTGCAAACGCGCGCGCCCGCTCGGCATACGCCGGATCATCGCGCAGGAGATGGCCATACTCCTTGAGCGTCGAACCACAGCCGGCCGCATTGATCGCGATCACGTCGACCGGCACCCGTTCCCATGCGTCGATCTGGCGCCGCGCGAAGCCGCGTGCCGCGTCGTCGCGGCCGGCATGCACCATCAGCGCACCGCAGCATGCCTGGTCGGGTGGCGCCAACACCTCGCAGCCCTCGGCGGCCAGCACGCGCGCCGTCGCCGCGTTGACGTCGCCGAAGAACGCGCGCTGCACGCAGCCGAGCAGCAGGCCGACGCGCAGCCGGGGCGTGCCATGCGCCGCGAGGCGTGCCGGCGTCCGGGCCCGCAGCCGCGCCAGGCTCAGCGATGGCATCAGCGACTCGAGCGCGCGCAGCCGTTCGGGTAGCCAGCGGAGCAGCCCGCTGCGCCGCAGCAGCGCCTGCAGCCCGAGCCGTTGGAACGCCCACAGCGGCCAGGCCAGCACTCGCAGCCGACCGGCGTAGGGGAACAGGCCAAAGATCAGCTCGCGGAACGCCCGGTCGCCTGGCGTGCGGACGGCATGCCGCTCGACCTGCGCGCGCGTCGCTTCGATCAGCCGGTCGTACTTGACGCCCGACGGGCATGAGCTGAGACAGGCCATGCAGCCGAGGCAGTGATCCATGTGGCGCACAAAGGTGTCGTTGAACGGGATGGCGCCTTCGGTGCCGAGCTTCATCAGGTAGATGCGGCCCCGCGGCGTGTCCATCTCTTCGCCCCACAGCGCGAATGTCGGGCAGGTGGGCAGACAGAATCCGCAATGGACGCAGGCATCGATGTCGGCGGGGTCCGGCGGATGGTGTGCGTCGAAGATCGGGATCGGCTGCGATGTCGTCGGAGCATGCGCCATCAGATTCCTCCAAGGTAGCGACCAGGATTGAAGACCCCCTGGGGATCGAACTGCTGCTTGATGCGCTGCATGACGGCCGCATCGCCGCCGGCCGGCCCCCAGGCCTCGAGGTCGCCGCCGCCGGCCAACACGACGGCGGCACCATCGCTGGCGGCGAGCGCCTGGCGCAACGGGGCGACGATGGCGCTCGCAGCGTGTGGCAATGCCACCTCGATGATGCCGGTTGGATACGCGACGGCACGCCATACCGGCGTCAGCGCTGCCAGGTGCGCCAGCGCCGCACCGAGCTGCGCCGGCCGGGTGGTGCACTTGAGCATCAGCGCGGGTTCGTGCCACAACGCCGCACGCGCCTGCCACACACCCGGGTCGCGCGGCGTCACGGTACTGGCGGTGGCCGTCGCGATGGCGGCGATCTGTTCGTCGCAGGCCGCCGGCGTGCCGGCGACCCGCACATCGAGCGCGGCGGGTTGCCCGGCGGCCAGGCGCAGCTGCACGGCCGTCGGCGTCACCGGCGCAGCACGCAACGCCGACAGCATCCGCTCGAGCGCCGCCGGATCCCCCGGATCCAGGCCGATCGTCACCTCATGCTCGGGCGACGGGTAGAGTCGCAGCGTCGCGGCCACCAGCACGCCCAGCGTGCCGAGCGCACCGGTCATCAGTTTCGGCAGATCATAGCCGGCGACGTTCTTCACCACTTTGCCGCCACTGCGCGCGATGGTGCCATCGGCCAGCACCACCGTCACACCCAGCACCAGATCGCGCGGCGGGCCGTAGCGCAGCCGCAGCGCGCCGCTGTCGGCCGTCGCCAGCACACCGCCGACGGTCGCCCGTTCCGGCATATGGCTCTCGAGTGGCACGAACTGCCGCTGACGCGCCAGCTGGCGCTGGAGTGCCGCCAGTGGCACGCCCGCCTCGACGGTCGCCGTCATGTCGCCATGTGCGTGCTCCACCACGCGATCGAGCCGATGCAGCGCCAGAACGACGTCGGCACGCCGCGGCGGATTGCCACGCGCGAGCTTCGTGCCACCACCGCGCGGCACCACCGCCAGCCCGCCGGCGGCCGCAGCCCGCACGACCGCAGCGACTTCGGCGACGTCGCCGGGCGCGACGACCCAACGTGCCATGGCGCCGGGTGGGGCGTCGGCAGCCTGCGCCGGCGTCACGTGGTCGGCGCCGACGATCGCGGCGAATGCCGTCGCGTCAATGGTCATCATGTCCCCCCCCACCCGCACTCAGAAGAACTCGGCGACACCGGCGACCTCCAGCGGATGCGGCTCATATGGCCCGGTCTTCTCGCCGCACAGCCGTGGCCGCGGGAAGACCTTGTCCGGATTCGCCAGCCGCAGCGGATCGAACGCACAGCGCACACGCTGCATCGTGTCGAGATCCGGCTCGGCGAACATCTCGGCCATGAAGGCGCGTTTCTCCATGCCGACGCCGTGCTCGCCGGTGATCGAACCGCCGGCGCGGATACAGATGCGCAGGATCTCGCCCGACAACGCTTCTGCGGCGTGCTCCTGCCCCGGCACCTTGCGATCATACAGCACCAGTGGGTGCAGGTTGCCATCACCGGCGTGAAACACGTTCGCCACGCGCAGGCCGGCCTGTTCGCCGAGCGCGTGGATCTCGCGCAGCACGGCCGCCAATGCCGTACGCGGGATCACGCCATCCTGGACGATATAGTTCGGCGAGATGCGCCCCATCGCGGCGAATGCCGCCTTGCGACCGCGCCACACCACGGCACGCTCGTCGTCCGACGCAGCCAGCCGCTGTTCCCACGCGCCGCACGCGCTGCACAGTGCGTTCACCCGCACCATCAGGGCATCGACTTCGCTGGCAGGGCCGTCGAGCTCGACGAGCAGCAATGCGCCACATTCGGGATACCCGGCATGCACCGCAGCCTCGGCGGCGACGATGCTCAGGCGGTCCATGATCTCGATCGCCGCGGGCAGAATGCCGGCCCCGATGATCGCGCCGACGGCTGCACCGGCATCGTCGGTCGAGTGAAAGGCCGCCAGCAGCGTCTGAATGCTGGCCGGCCGCTTCACCAGCCGCAGACATGCCCGCGTGACGATGCCCAGCGTGCCCTCTGATCCGACGAATACCCCGGCGAGATCATAGCCCGGCCGGTCGGGCGCGCGGCCGCCCAGCGTGACCAGGCTGCCGTCGGGCAGCACGACGTCGAGCGCCAGGACGTGCGTGACGGTGAAGCCGTACTTCAGGCAGTGCGCGCCACCGGCATTCTCGGCGATGTTGCCGCCAATCGTGCACACCGACTGCGATGATGGATCGGGAGCATAAAAATAGCCGGCAGCGCTGACATGCCGCGTGACGTGCGCATTGATCACCCCCGGCTCGACCACGATACACTCGTTGGCCAGATCCACCTCGAGGATGCGATTGAGCCGCGTCAGGCTGATCACGACACCATCAGCGACGGGCAGGGCTCCGCCACTCAACCCCGTGCCTGCGCCCCGCGCGACGAACGGGAGACGCTCGTCGTGGCAGATGCGCACGGCAGCCTGGACGTCTGCGGCGCATGTGGGAATGACGACCAGCGCCGGGATGACGCGGAAGTTCGTCAGGCCGTCACACTCGTAGGTGCGCAACTGCATCGGATCGGTGATGACGCACGACGCACCCAGTGCGCGCCCGAATGCATCGATGATTCGCTGGTCCACACTCCGCCTCCTGGCTCGATCGATGCCCCATTATAATCGATCGTGCGTCCCGCCCCGCCCCTTCGTGTCTCGTGTGGCCCCCAGCCCTTCGTGTCTTCGTGCCCCCGCATGCTATGATGCCCCCGGATCAGCCCACACGCGAAGCCCGGAGCAGACGCCATGACCCCAACTCCCCCCATGTCGCCAGCCGATGCCGTCGCCACGTTGTGGTCGGACGTCGGTCGTCAGCGTGCGGCAGCGAATCCGCTGCGCGGCTGGCTCGACTCCCCGCTCCTCGAGTCGCTGTATGTCAACGTTGCAACGCATGCCGGCGAGCAGTTTCGTACCTGTGCCTTGATCGAACGCCTGGGTATTCCCCGCGGTGGCCGCTGGTTGAGCATCGGCTGCGGCAGCGGCGCATTCGAACTCCACTTGGCCGAACAAGGCTACTTCGCCCGGATGGACGCCCTCGATATCGCCCCGGGTGCGATTGCGGCGGCCCGCCAACGCGCCGATGCCCTTGGCATCACCAACGTTGCCTTCGCCGTCGCCGACGTCGAACAGCAGCGTCTGCCGGCCGCCCACTACGATGTCATCGTGACGGCGATGGGATTGCATCACCTGCGCAAGCTTGAGTTCTTCTTCGAAGAGGCGACGATCGCGCTGAAGCCTGATGGCTGGCTGATCCTCGACGAATTCGTCGGGCCGAGCCGCTGGCAGTGGCCCGAGCGCCAGCTCGTCGCGATGAATCTGCTCCTCGCGGCCTTGCCCGAAGCCTATCGGCGCGAT
>CAIQIY010000579.1 GCA_903871975.1 uncultured Chloroflexota bacterium
CGTGTACGCGTTGCCCGCCGGAGAGCACGTGCTGCGCCGTGGGGCAGAGTCCCATCACGCGCACGATCACGCGCACGATCACGCGCATGATGAGCATTGCGATCACGACCATCACCATGACCCTGCACACGAGCATGGGCATGAGCACGACCACCACGATCACGAGCATGCTCATGACCATGGTGAGGGCCTCGGCGTGGTATGCCTGCCGGTGGCAGCCGCGACGGCTGACGCGTTGACCGCGTCCATCGAAGCAGCAGTGCGTGCCTTTGCCGAGGATCCGGCACTGATCGCTTGTGGTGGAGCATTGTCGCCAGGCAAGCGACTGTTCCGCGTCGATGTGGCGCACGAGGGCGGACACTTCCGCCTGCAGGTGCCTGAAGCCGGGGCTTATGCGCTATTTTTTGAACACGCACCGAGCGAATTCAATCTGCACCTCGACGGAACCAAACCCGCGGCAGAGCGGCGTTTTGCCTCGCACCATCACGATGGCGAGATTTCCTCGATCGGCATCAGCGACCCGCGGCCGCTCGATCCGCAGAAATTCAACGATTGGATGTCGTATCTGCTGAAGAGCCGTGGTGCCGACATCTTCCGCATGAAAGGTGTCGTATCGCTGCAGGGCGAAGATCGACGCTACGTGTTCCATGGCGTGCACATGATGTTCGACGGCCAGCTCGAGCGGCCATGGCCCGCAGGCAAGCCGCGTGCGAACACCCTGGTGTTCATCGGGCGCAAGCTCGATCGGCAGGAGCTGGAAGCCGGCTTTCACTCCTGTCTCGCCTGATACCGGGTTCTAGCGCATGAAGCAGCCTGCAGCCATCCTCGAACCGCGCGGCAGTATCGCGCTCGATGACTACGTGGCCGATCTTGGCTGGTCTCACGATGGCACGCGACTCGCGGTGGCCGGCGGCGAAGGCAAGGTCTTCCTGCTGCATCGCAACGATGAGTCGCTGGCCGCGCGTCAGGTGGCAGAGCACGGACTCGGCGCGATCACGGTGGCATGGCAGCCCGGCGGCAACGTCTTTGTCAGTAGCGGGCAGGATGCGTGCGTCAATCTCTACGATGGCCACTCGGGCGACAGAGGCGTGCAACGCCGCCCGTCAAAGCAGTGGACCACTTCGCTGGCCTGGTCACCGAATGGCAGCCGGCTGGCCTCGGCGGCGGGTCGTGAAATCGTCGTATGGTCGTCAGCGCTCGACAGCGAGCGGACACTCGCACCGCTCGATGCGGTGATCGCTGCGATCAGCTGGGACAAGCCGGGTCGTGATCTTGCAGCTGCGATCAACGGCGGCCTCGTGTTGCACCGTCTCGAGGGTGAAGCGGTCGAGGTGCGACGCCTGAGATGGGACGCGCCCTGCACGACTGTGGCGTTCAGTCCCAACGGCAAGGTGGTGGCGACGGGCACGCAGGACGGCTCGGTTCACTTCTGGTATCTCGCCACGGGGCGCGACTCGCAGATGCGCGGTTACCCCAGCCGCGTCGCACACACCGAGTGGGATGGCGAGGGCAAGTATTTGGCCACCGTTGCGCACGATCAGATTGTGCTCTGGGATTTTCGCGGCAAGGGGCCGGAGGGCTCGCGGCCCGTGCAACTACTCGGTCACACCGAGCGGATCGTGGGCCTCGCATTCCAGCCGCGGGGCGGATATCTCGCCTCCATCGGTCTCGATTGGCGACTATCGCTGTGGTTGCCCGGCAAGGCACCGCGGGCACTCGATGCGCACTTGACCGATGCCGAACCTTCGGCACTGCGCTGGTCGCCGGATGGCCGCTTCGTCGCAGTCGGTGAGCGCAGCGGACGGATCACCATTTTCGAGCTCGTGCGACTCGCCTAGATTGCGGTGCCGTCGGCACCGCGTTACCGTCGGCGCTCCACATCGCTGTAGTCGGGAGCCCGTCATGTCGTTACGCACTCGTTCATGGCTGTTGTCGTTGCTGCTCTGCGCCAGCCTGCCTGCTCAGGGTGCAGACGATCTGGCCGCGCGGGTTGATGCCGCGATCGCCAAAGTGCAGCCGCGCATCATCGAGTGGCGCCGCGATTTTCACCAGAATCCGGAACTGTCCAACCGCGAGTTTCGCACCTCGAAGATCGTCGCGGAGCACCTGCGCAAGCTCGGTTTACAAGTCGAGACCGGCATCGCCAAGACAGCAGTGGTCGGCGTGCTGAAGGGCGGACGCCCGGGGCCGACGATTGCCTTGCGCGCGGACATGGACGCGCTGCCGGTGGTCGAACAGACAGA
>CAIQIY010000580.1 GCA_903871975.1 uncultured Chloroflexota bacterium
AATTCAGTCAAGTGACGACGAGTTTTGGATTTTTCGGCACGAAACGTCGGACCAAATGAGTACACCTTGCCAAAACTCATCATCCCCGCTTCAACATAGAGTTGACCTGTTTGTGCGAGGTACGCCTGTCCGAGATCGAAATACTCAGTAGCGAACAGGTTACTGGTACCCTCGGCGGCGACTGGTGTGAGGATGGGTGTATCGAACCGCACAAACCCCTGCGCATTGAGCCATTCCTGGGCTGCAGCGATGACCTCGGCGCGAATGCGCAATAGCGCGTGTTGTTTTGATGAGCGGAGCCACAGATGGCGGTGTGCCATCAAAAACTCCACCCCATGCTCTTTTGGGGTGATCGGATACTCATCAGCTGCATGGACCAGCTCGATCCGGGAGACATCAAGCTCATAGCCGCCCGGCGCACGGGCATCGGCACGAACCTGGCCGGTCACGCGCACCGCACTCTCGAGGGTCAGCTGTTGCGCGAGGGCAAACGTCTCGGGAGCCACGGCCGTCTTGAACACGACACACTGGAGTACACCGCTGCCATCGCGCAGGCGTACAAAGATCAGGCGACCCTTCTCGGTGCGATGGGCGACCCAGCCGGCGAGAGTCACGGAGCCGCCGGCATGTGCGGCGATCGCCGCAATCGTCGTCGTAGGCAAGAGCGACATACATTCCCCAACTCATTGGCCATTCGTCGTCAGTGTAGCATGCAAGCGCGCCTGAGCCCGGCACACCAGGGGTGCAGCTTGGTAGCTGCACATCACAACCAGCCCGGTGCGATGCCGCCCGGCACACGGGCAGCGCGATCACCACGTGCCGCACCGGCCTGGCAGCCGTCCCACAACCTCAGCCACCGATCAGCACGGTTGGCGCACCCGGGCCAGCGATCGTGCCACCGTGGCTGGTGAGGTCGCCGATGCGCGCTGCTGGTTTGCCGCCGATCAGCACCGTCGGGCAGCCAGCACTGATCATCGACGGCGGGCCGACACACGTACACGGGTCGCCAGTGCGTGCCGCTGGCTGACCACCGATCAGCACCGTCGGTTGACCGGCCAGAATCGGGCCGCCGACATGTGGCACGGGCCCGGTGGTGGCGGGGCACAGATGCGTGTCACCCATGCGGGCTGCTGGCGGCATTACTTCCCTCGCTCACACACTCACCCGGCATCGAAGAACGGCTGTACTGCTGCCAGCAGCGGCGCCGGCTGTTCGTCCTGCACCAGCATCCCAGCACGCTCGATGACGACCAGCGATGTCGCCGGGCGCAGCGCGACAAACTCAGCGGCCCGCTCGACCGGCGTGTTGACGGCTTCGCGGCCCCAGATCAGCAGGATCGGCGCCTCGATCCGGGCGAAACGCTGGCGCAGGTCGCAATTCAGCAATCCGGTGAGGAAACAGATCGGTGCGAAGCGTGCACCCGGATGGCGCGCGGCGCGCACAAAACCATCGATCGTGGCTTCGTCGACACACGCCGGATCGGCGTAGGTCTGGCCGCGCAGGAACCATGCGATGCTCGCGCGGCTGGCGAGCGCGCGGAACAGCGCCTCGCCGACCGGGCCACGCAAGACGGCGTAGGCGCTGCCGGGCGTGGCAGGCATCACCAGATCGCGTAACCCGGTAGGGCACACCAGCACCAGCCGGCGAAACAGCGCGGGGGACGCTGCTGCAGCCGCCGCGGTGTAGGCCGCGCCGAGCGAGCTGGCGAGCACATCAGTCGCGCTACCAACCACCTCGGCGACAAAGTCGGTGATCAACGCCTGGTACAGCGCCGCATCATAGACCTGTGCCGGCCGGTCGGAGTCGCCGAAGCCGAGCAGATCGAAGGCATACACGCGCCGCGTCGCCTGCAGCGCGGCGAATGGCCGACGCATCTCGAACATCGACGCCGCCGCGTTGATGCTGTGAACCAGCACGAGTGGTGCACCGCTGCCAGCCACGCGATAGCCGATCGTGTGACCACGCCAGCGGAACCGGCACAGCGGCGCAGCGAGCAGCGCTTCTCCGTTGGACATGCGTCACCGCCCTTGCTGCTGTGCCGCCAGCACTTCATCGACCAGGGCCTCGTCGACTTCGGCCAACGCGCGTTGCCGGGCGAGCGCTTCGGCTTGCTGCTGGATCTGGCGGCTCGCCGAGATACGTGGCATGTACGGCAAGCGCTCAAGTGCGGCATCGAGGCGTGCGCGTGCCGCCGGTTGCCACGGCAGGTTGCCCGGCGCCGCATCGGCGACCGGCGCACCACTTCGGCCGGCGCTGTAGGCACCATCGACCGGCAGGAAGGTGAACAGCTGGTTGTACAGCGCGTTCATGATCTCCTGGATCAGCCATGCTGCACCACGATAGCCGACGAATGGCGTGCCAACCGATCGTCGCACCACGGCACCGGGGAATGCTGCCGGCATGAACGTCGTAAAGCGCGCGCCGGCTTCGGCCAGGTAGATGCGCTCGTTGACCGAGCCAAACACAAAGGCAGGCGCACGGCGATGCAGCATCTGGCGGACGGCCTCGTTGTCCATGTCGCCGGCACGCAGCGGCCGGGCACTGACGAACGCCAGCTGCATGCCCAGTTCGTCACCCAGAAAACGCGCCAGCCCCTCGGCATGCGACAACCCCGCCACGATGCCGACGTCCGATGTGCCGAACCAGTCGCCCTGCGGCCCGCGCCACAGATCCCAGACCGTCTGCAATGTCGTGCGTTTTTCGTCGGCGATGAATGCCTCGGCCTGCGCCTCGGTGCCGCACAGCCGCCCCAACTCGCGGACGAACGCGGTCGTCT
The DNA here is from genome assembly GCA_903871975.1 of uncultured Chloroflexota bacterium. Lineage (GTDB taxonomy): Bacteria > Chloroflexota > Chloroflexia > Chloroflexales > Roseiflexaceae > CAIQIY01. Next base: position 2,777 of record CAIQIY010000580.1, read on the forward strand.
CGCGCATGCCAAACGGTGCGTACAGTACCGGCCGCGCCAAATCAGCCGCCAATCCTGCACCAAACTCGCGATAGAGCACGATGTTCACCGCCGCCTCGGCCAAGCGCGGCGTCGATGCCAGCGTCGCCTCGTAGGGGTACACCAGGTTGATCGTCGCGCCGGCGCCAGCGATCAGGCGCTTGAGTTCGGCCAGATCCGACGGCGCATTGAAGCAGCCATACGTCGGGCCGATGATGTTCACGCTCGCCGGGCGTGGCGCAACCACCTGCCCGGGAGCACCGTACTGTGCCCACAACCAGCGCAACACCCGATCACGCCCGGCCCATTCATCCTCGGCCAGCGAATTGCTATAGTAGAACGTCGTTCCACTGCCGAGCGTCGCGACCAGGCTACTCAGATCCGAGCCGATCATCTCACTCTCGGCCGTCGAGACCACGATCACCCGCTTGTCGGCGATGACCCCCTGCGCCGCCAGGGTGTCATACGTCCAGCGCACCTTCTCGCCGGTGCCCTTGCCACCAACCTCGGTCTCGGTCATCGTCGCCGGCGTGATGTTCTCGATGTGTGGAATCGAGTCGGTATAGTCGGGTACTGCCGTCGCCACCAGATTGAAGCAGCCCACGGGCGCATCACAGATCACATGCACATCCGGCAGCGGGCACATCGTCCACACCGCAGCCCAATAGCCCGAGGTGTCGGAGAGATCGCGGATGATTCGGGGCGGCATGCTGGACCTCACTCGCTGAAGAAGGCGTGCATCGCGCGGTAGGTGTCGCCGCGGCGCAACGCGCCGCCGATGAACCCGAGGATCGCCTCGAGGCCACCGCTGAGGAAGAATGGCCGCGATGCGACCTGGTTGGTGAAGTACATCGCGGGGATGCCGCGATCTTTCGCCACGGCCGCGAAGGGCGTCGTACCCAGCACAAAGTCGGGTGGATACCGATCCAGTGCCGCGACATCCTCTTCGAGGGCCTTGCGATAGACCACCTCGCGGGTGCCACGGGCGCGCAACCAGAGTTCATCGGGCAGCACCAGCGGATCGGTGCCGATCGACGTCGAGACGTACGGTACCTCGGCGCCGGCTTCGACGAGCATGCGTGCATACGCCAGCTCGGTGCCTTCGTAGCCGGTGACGAGAATGCGTGCACCTGCGAGCGGTTGTGCGGCGACGACCGCCTGTGCGCGCTCGCGTTCCTGCTCGGCCACGCGTGCGACGCGCTCGGCGTCGAGACCGAGCAGGGCACCGAGCGCACGGATCCAGGCATACGAACCGCTGACACCAACTGGCGCGCCACCGGCAACCGGCACGTTCCACTCGCGATACAGCCGGATCGTGCCTTTGTAGAACGGATGCAGCGGCGCAAACGCTGCGGCGCGGCCGGCACGCCGCAGATCATCGACCGAACGCCCCGGCAGCGCGATCGTGCCATCGCCGCCCATCTGGCGCACCAGCGCATCGATGGCAATCTGGTCAGCCGGGAAGATCTCGCCCATGATCACCACGGTACGATCCTCGCGCGGCGCCTGCCGATCGCCCATGCGCCGCAACAGCGCCTCCATCGCGACATCCTTGGCTTCGGCATGCGAATGAATGGCAAACGCCGGCACCCGCACCAGGACCACGTCGGCATCGCCCACGCGCTGCGGCAGCAGCTCTTCCGGCAAGCCGGCAGTCTCGGCCACGCACAGCGAAATCACCGGAATCAGCCGGCAGCCCGGCTCGCGCGCCGCCTGCTCGATCGCCGCACGCGTCCCTTCGACGACCTTGCCGTCGAGCAGTTCGGCGGTGCCTAATTGCGGCGCCAAGATGGATTTGCGCGACCCGTAGAAGTGCGAGATGAAGGTGAGGCCATAGAGGCAGCCGGTGTCGGTCGCCATCACCGGATGCGATCCCTCCATGCGCATCAGAATCCGCAGCGAGCCGAAGGCCGGGCACATCGACTGCGGATGAAGCTTGCAACTTGGCGACGCAGCGGCGTCGGATTCGAGCGGGATGCTGGTGACCATGCGGCAGACTCCTTACTACACCGTCATGACGGAAACACGGCAGCCTACCCCCGGCCCCGCCGTCAGCGACGGGGTCGAGGGTACACGGCCAGTGACTTCAGTGGGCGCCGCCTGGCTCGTCGCCGGCCGGCAGGCGCTGATACGTCGCCGTGGCTTGCCGGTCGGTGAAGCGTGCCGCGACGATGAAGCCGGCGATGACCAGCCCGAGCGGCAAGAAGCACAGGATGAACCCTGATGCCGTGATGGTGAGCCCAGTCAGTACTGCGAACATGGAGGCTGCTCCTTCTCGATGTCGCCGCCAGGCACTGGCGGCCGCCCGGCCCACTCACGGGAGGGAACGATATCGTCATGCCTCGGCCGGTGCGTGTGACGGCATGATGATCTGACGCATGCGTTCGGGATCAAAC
>CAIQIY010000581.1 GCA_903871975.1 uncultured Chloroflexota bacterium
ATTGTAGTCCAAAGCGGTACTCATCAAAGCCACAATTGAATAGCAGATCGATGACCATTTAATTTACATAATGCCTTGTTGTCGTTACTGAAGCATGCCTGGGTCAAATGAACATGGTTCACATGGTGCATCCCTGTCCAGGCGACATCTGGGCCACAATGTCAAGGGAACCATTGCAGCACCATCATCACTCTGCGAAACAATACACATCAGCGCCAATACCCATTCTACGGCAATGGCTCTTCATCATGCTGGCAGACGGCACCATGAAATCCTATCGGACCACTCAGGCGTTGTCAAGCCACTCTGATGAGCATTGTGCAGGATGTTGGATTTTCTGTGGTGAACTGCTCGCCGGGCAGCAGCGGGCGATGGTGTGGCCGCCCCCCGTGCAGGCGCCGCGCGCTGCATCCGCTCCTGGGGGCCAGCGATGCCCCGATGCCCCGGGGCTACTTGACACCGGCGGCGCACCTCACGTATGATCATGCTGGTCAGACCAGCAAGGGCGCTATGCGATGCGCCCAGCGGCGCTGGCAACGCTGCTGCCGGCCACACCGAGGAGCACCACCATGACTGCACCACCCGATCCGATCATCGACGACACCGACTGGGCTTCGATGAGCGACGCACAGCGCGTGCGGCACCTCGAGGTCGAGGGATATGTCGTCGTGCCCGACCTGCTGGATGCGGCGCAGATTGCGGCGATCAAGCAGGAGCTGTATCGATTGCCGACCATCGGGATGGATTACAGCGAGAACCAGCGGACGTGCAAGGATGTGCAGTGGACGGATTCGCCGAACTGCATTGCGTTGATTGCACACCCGCCGCTGGTGGCGTTTCTCGAGCGGCTGTTCGGCGACCGCTTGATCTGCACGTCGTGTGTCTATGCGCTGTCGCGACCGGGGCATCCGGGGATCGCGATCCACACCGATTCGCAGCCCTATGGCTCGGCGATCTTCGGCATGCAGGCCAGTGCACCGCGCCTGGTGCGCGTGTTGTACTACCTCGACGATCTCACGCCGGAACGCGCGCCGCTCAAGGTGATCCCCCATTCGCACCTGTCGCTGCACCGCGATGCCAACCCGTATCTGCGCTATGCTTCGCACCCCGAAGAGGTGATGGTCACGTGTCGCGCCGGATCGGCGGCGATCATCAATCAGGCCGTGTTTCACGCCAATTACCCCAATCGCAGCCACGAGGACCGCAATATGCTGGCGATTGCGTATCGGCCGGCGTGGGCCGGGCCGATCGCCGAGGTGCCCGAGTGGCCGGCGGAACGCGTCGCGGCGCTGCCCGAGCCGGTGCGCGCGCTGTTTGGCAGCTTGAACACCCGTGAGTTCGATTTCAATGTGGCGAACCGGCCGGCACAGATGGCGCAGGCTGCGCCGGGCATCAATCCGAGCCGCTGGTTCGTCGACTGAGGCACGGGGCACCCCTGGCACCCCGCGCAGCACCGTGTCGCTCCGCTCCTGCCGCGCAGGTGCGAGCGCATGCGCCCCTCGCCCGCCGCAGGGGCCGTGCGGCATAGTGCGGCCCCCGCGCAGGCGCGCGGG
>CAIQIY010000582.1 GCA_903871975.1 uncultured Chloroflexota bacterium
CAGATCGAGCACTTCGACGGCGGTCGTCGGGCGCCCGAACAGCTCGCTGCTGCTCGCCCGGTGCTCGCTGAGTGCCGGCGCGAAGCGATGCAATGTGACGCGATCCTCGACGATTTCGAGCGCGGCACGGTCGCCGACCAGCTCCATCCGGCGTGGTAGCCCGGCTTCGACGGTGCTGAAGTACAGATACCCCGGTACGCCGCCGGCGTACTCGAGCATCGCGTGCGCCATGTCCTCGGTCTCGATCTGATGCCCCAGCGTGCGTGCCCGCCCCCACACCAGCGTGGGCTGACCGGCAAGGTGACATAACAAATCCAGGGGGTGTGGGGCCTGATTCATCAGCACACCGCCACCTTCGCCGCGCCAGGTGCCGCGCCACGAAGCCGAGGCGTAGTACGCCTGGGTGCGATACCACGGCTCGACGCAGAGCACGCGCACCAACGCACCCAGCTCGCCGCCGACCACCATGGCGCGTGCGCGTTCGATGGCCGGGCGAAAGCGTTGCTGAAAGTTGACCGCCACCACCCTGCCGGCGGCGTCGGCGGCGGCGACGATCGCATCTCCCTCGGCGACGGTGACCGCCAGTGGCTTCTCGACGAGCACATGTGCGCCTGCCGCGAGCGCGTCGATCGCCAATGCGGCGTGCAGCGGATGCGGCGTGCAGATCACCACGATGTCGGCACGCACCTCGGCGAGGAGCTGCTGGTGATCGGTGTACCACGGGCAGCCATGCTCGGCCGCCCGGGCGGCGACGCGTTCGGCGGCGATATCGGCCATGCCGACGATCTGAACCGCGGGCAGCTGCGACAATGCCTGGAGGTGTTGCCCCGCGATGCCCGCGGCAGCACCGATGATGGCGACGCGCATCGGACCGGGCGCGTCAGGCGTGATCGTCATGCGGGTGTCCTTTCGGTATGCCGACGCCCTCACAGGCGGCATCAGCCAGCGATCGGTTCAGGCACGAATGGTCGCCTGCAGCTCGAATGCCAGCCCACGGATGATCTTGGCGCGCACGCTGGCCAGATCGGCATCGGCGAGCGTGCGATCCGGGGCACGGAACGCGAGCCGGTACGCGAGGCTGCGCTGTCGGGCATCGAGCGGCGGCCCCTGGTACACATCGAACAACGTCAGTGACTCGAGCATGCCACCGGCATACTTGCGAATCGTGCGTTCGACCTGTTCGGCCGGCAGGTCGTGGGCGACGATCACCGCGAGATCCTGGGTCGTTGCCGGAAAGCGTGAGATCGTGCGGTAGCGCGTCGGCGCCGTGGCGGCGATCACCGCATCGAGCTCGAGTTCGGCGACGAGGATGCGGCTGCCGGGCACATCGAAGCGCGCGGCGACGGTTGGGTGCACCTCGCCGAACTGGCCGGCGACGCGTGCACCAGCGCCCTCGCCGATGACCAGTGTCGCCGCACGCCCGGGATGGAAGCGCGGGTCATCGCGCAGCGCGACGAACCGGGCGCGGCCGAGCGCATTCGAGCGATCGAGCAGCGCCTCGATGATGCCCTTGAGGTCGAAGAAGCCGAGCGCCTGGTCGCCGGCATGATGCCAGCTCTGCGCTTCGCGCACGCCGGTCAGGGCCAGCGCCAGGCGGCGCGGCTCATCCGGCAGCGTCTGCCCCACCCGCGGCAGATAGACTCGGCCGATCTCGAACAACAGGGTGCGCTCGCGCTCGCGCATGTTCTGCACCAGCGCGGTCAGCAGCGTCGGCAGCAACGAACGGCGCAGATATTCGCGCTCGCTGCTGAGCGGATTCGCCAGGCGCAGATGCTCGGCAGCGTCGGCCAAGTGCGGCGTGACGCGGGCCACTTCTGCCATGCTCGTCAACGAGTAGGTGATCGCCTCGTCGATGCCGCTGCCCACCAGCAGATCGCGCATGCGCTGCTCGAGTTCGAGCACCGGATTGGCCGCCTGTTCGGGCAGTGCGTCCGACAGGGACGTCAGCGGAATCTGATCAAACCCGACCATGCGCGCGAGCTCTTCGCACAGATCGGCGGTCAGACTGACATCGTGGCGTGCGCTGGGCACCAGGACCCGCACCGCATCGCCATCGACCGTACAGCCGAAGCCGAGCGGCTGCAGGTATCCGGCGATCGCCGATGGCGTCAGCGTGATGCCGAGCAGGCGCGTCACTTCGGCTGTCGTCAGCGTGATGGTCGGCGACTGCCACGGCGCCACGTCGACGTCGATCATGCCACTGGCCGGTGTGCCGCCGGCGTACTGCGCCAGCAGCTCGAGCAGGCGACCCTGCGCCAACGGCGGCGCCGCCGGATCGATGCCGCGCTCGAAGCGTCGCGATGCCTCGGAGCGCAATCGCAGCTGCGTCGACGTGCGCCGAATGGTCGTCGGCTCCCACAACGCTGCTTCGACCAGCAGGCACGTCGTGGCATCGCTGACCTCGCTCGACGCGCCGCCCATCACGCCTGCCAGCGCCAGCGGCCCCGCGGGATCGCAGACCAGCAGCCGATCCGGCGTCAGCGCATGCGTCTTGCCATCCAGCGTCGTCAACTGCTCGCCATCGCCGGCACCGCGCACGATCAGGTGGCGGTCGACGACGCGATCGGCGTCGAAGGTATGGCTCGGTTGACCGAGCTCGAGCATCACGTAGTTGCTGATGTCGACGACATTATTGATCGGCCGCATGCCGGCGAGCGTCAGGCGGCGCTGCATCCAGAACGGCGCCGGCCCGACCGTCACCCCTTCGACCAGCGTCAGGCTGAAGCGCGGGCACAGGTCGGGGCGTTCTACCGTGACCTGCGCCCGTCCTTCGATCGGGGCACCGGTCGCCGGAGTGCTCGGCACTGGTGGGCGGAATTCGGCGCCGGTGAGCGCAGCCACCTCGCGTGCCACGCCGACGATCGACAGTGCCCGGGCGGTGTTCGGCAACACATCGATCTCGATCACCGTCTCGCCGAGGTAGTCGACCAGCGGCATGCCGATCGGTGCATCGGCCGGCAAGAACAGGATGCCCTCATGATCATCCGACAAGCCGAGCTCCTTCTCCGAGCAGAGCATCGCGTCGGACATGATGCCCCGCACGGGCCGGCCACGCAGCCGCACCTTGACGCGCCCGGCGGCGTGGCCATCGTAGAGTTCGGCACCCTCGCGGGCGAAGACGCTCTTCGGCGGTTCGGCGAGGCGCCCCAACCCACGGTAGCGGAACAGGTTGGGGGCACCGGTGACCACGGTGTGCGGCGTCGCGGCGCCATAATCGACATCAGCCAGCACCAGGCGATCGGCATTCGGGTGCGGACGCACCTCGAGGATCGCGCCGATCAACACGGTGTCGCGGGCCCACGGCAACTCGGCGCCGGCGACGCCGATCCGCTCGATGGCGCTCACCTCGAGCCCGGCCATCGTCAGGCGCTCGGCGAGTTCATCGACGCCCAGTGTGATCGTGACATAGTCGTTGAGCCAGGAGAGTGGTACTCGCATGCGGTGCTCCTCAGCGAATCAGGGTGATCACGGCGAGATCGAACGAATCGTCCTCCGGATCATGCACATCGTCATCATTGAAAAACGCGGCACGGATGCGTTCGGCAGGATCGGCCAGGCCGATGGTCAGCGTATAGGGGCCAGGCTCGGCGGCATCGGGAATCGTCAGCAGATGCTCGGTGACGACCCAGTCGCCGGCGACCCACTGGCTCATCGGGAACGCGCCCGCACCGGGTTCGTGCATCTGCTCCACCAGCACGCGCTCGTCGGCGTGCAATTGCACGAAGATCTGCCAGTCGCGGTTCTGGAAGCTGCGCGATTGCCAGATCAACTCGACCGTGACCGTGCCACCGGGCCGCGGTGTTCCACGGATACTCCAGCCCACCAGCTGGACGCCGAGCTCGGTGTAGCGCGCGAAGCGCGCGAAGGTCGCCAGATGCGGCCTGGCGAGTGCGGTCGCCTCGCTCACCGCCAGCCGCGGATACGCCGGCGCGATCACCTGCCCCGGCATCCAGGCAGCGCCAGCGACCAGCAGGCCGAGCAATCCGAAGCGGACGGCACGCGGTTCGGGCAGCACATAGGTCAGGCCGATGCCCAGCACGATGGCGATCGCTGCCAGTGCCGGGAACAACAGCCGCCCCTGCCAGGCCACCAGCCCGGCGGTGCTGGCAAACGCCACGATCCACACCAGGCTCATCACCATCAACACGGCGATCGGCAGTGCGCGCGCCGGTGCGATGCCGCGTGCTGCCGCCAGCGGCAACCCGATCAGCGCCACCACGCTGCCGACGGCGTAGGCGGCGCTGAATTGCCATGGCGGGGCGACATTCATCCAGCCGAACCGCCCCCAGAACGATGCAAACAGCTGCCACAGGCCGCCGCGCCAGGCGGTCAACGAGCGCATATCGAAGCCCTGCGTGGTGAATTCGGCCTTGAATGCCGCCAGACCGAACACATCGCCGACGCTGAGCAGATTGCGCAGGTACCACCAGCCGGCGATCACGATCATCGGCGCCGCGAGGCGCGCGCCCTGCTGCAGCCATGCCTGCGGCAGGCGTGGCACACGCCACAATGCCCACAACAGCGCCGGCGGAATCAGCATCGCAGCACTCTGCTTGGTGATCAGCGCGCAGCCGATGATCGCCCCGGCGCCGATCGCGGCCCGCGGTGTCGCAGCACCACACATCAGCCAGGTGAGCATCGCCGCCAGCGCCATCACGGCGGTATCGTTGGTGACCAGCGCGCTCATGAACAACACCTGGGGGTTGAGTGCCACCAGTGCGGTCGCCGGCGCTGCGATCGCCGGATTGATGCGCCGTGCCGCCAGGAACGTAAAGATCACCGTCGCGATGCCCCATGCCGTCGACACCATGCGCGCCAGATGCCACGCCAGCGTCTGGCCGCGCCACGGCCACAAATCGCGGCTGCCGTGGGCCACGGCGTTGACCTGTGCGCCGCCGGCCCAGATGAAGCGCGGATTGCCCGGCCAGTCCACCACGCGACGGTCGACCGGCAACCAGATGACTGCCGGGACCATCGCCAGATACGCCAGCGGCGGCTGATGCCCCTCGCCCGGTACCTCGGCGTCGCATGGCGCCACGCAGAGCGCCGGCAGCCGCCCCTCGCGGGCCAGGAAGAAGACATACCGCGCGTGGCCGGCTTCGTCCGGCCCTTCGCCGAGCGGCACCGCCAGGTGATACGGCACCATCAGCGCCAGATACAGCGCCACGAATCCGATCATCGTGAGCGTGGCGCGCATGGGCCGGACGTTGGCATCAGTCGACACCGCTACGGTCATTGCTCAACCGAACTGCTGCAGGAAGCGCTCGTCGCCACTGAAAAACCAGCGGATGTCGTCGATGCCATAGCGCAGCATGGCGATGCGCTCGGGCCCCATGCCGAACGCGAACCCGCTGACGCGCGCGGGATCGTAGCCGCCATTGCGCAGGACGTTCGGATGGACCATCCCCGCGCCGAGGATCTCGAGCCAGCCGCTGTGCTTGCAGACACGGCACCCGTTGCCGCCGCACAAAAAGCACTCGATATCGAACTCGACGCTCGGCTCGGTGAACGGAAAGTAGCTGCCGCGGAAGCGGGTCCGCACCGCCTGGCCATACAGCCGCCGCGCGAACCCGACCAGCGTGCCCTTCAGGTCGGCCAGGCTGATGCGCTCACCGACTGCCAACCCCTCGACCTGATGGAACTGCATCTCGTGCCGCGCAGTAATCTGCTCGTAGCGATAGCACTTGCCCGGCAGGATCACCCGGATGGGTTGCGGTGCGTAGTGGCGCATCGCATGGATCTGCCCCGGCGATGTGTGTGTCCGCAACAGGACTCGCTCATCGCCGGGTGGCGTATCGAGGTAAAACGTATCCCACATGTCGCGTGCCGGATGATCGGCCGGCATGTTGAGCAGGCCGAAGTTGAATGCATCGGTCTCGACCTCGGGGCTCTCCCAGATCTGAAAGCCCATCTCGCCGAACACCGTCGCGATGGTGCGCAGCGTCTGGGTGCTCGGATGCAGCCGTCCGAGCGCCGGTTGCCGCCCCGGCAGCGTGATATCGAGCGCCTCGGCTTCGAATGCATCGCGCTGCGCGGCCTCCTTTACCCGCTGCTCGGCCGCGCTCAGCGCATGCTCGAGCGCACCACGCGTCGCATTGAACTGTTGCCCCGCCGCCGGCCGTTCGGCTGGGGCCAACGCCCCGAGGCCACGACTCAGCCGGGCAAGCTCACCCTGCTTGCCGAGATAGCGTGCCTTCCACTCGGCGAGCGCCGCACTGTCGTGTGTGGCATCCAGCTGACTGACTGCCTGCTCGCGCAGTCGCTGCAGGTCATCTCCGATCGACATTCTCTGCCGCTCCTTCCCGCCATGAATCATCACGGCCACGCACCGTCAGGGACGATGCGTGGCCGTGGTACCACCCTGCTTCGGTGGTGCGCCGGGCACCACCCTCATCGCCCGATAACGCGAGGCACGCGGGAGCAACTACACAGCCTCGCGGCGTTCACTGCTCCGGCTCAGAAGGGAACTTCGCCCGGGTTCCACCACGACGGCTCGCAGCCTGTGGCCGTCGCTCTCTGTCGGTATCTGCCGGGGTACTCGCTTCGTCAGCGCCACTCTTCAGTTGGGGCGAACCAGATCGCCGCGCGTGGTAAGTATACCATGATGCGCCCATCGGGTGTGCGCCCCGGGCCAGCGTCGCCCACGGTGGATCGGGGACGGTCGTGTAGGGGTATCGGTGTCCGCGACGCACCCGCATGCCCGACCGTCGGCGCACGTGTGGGGCCGGCGTGCGCCTCGTGCAGCAACCGGACTCCTCGCCTGCAGCGTGGGAGCGGCTCGGCATCGCGCGCTGCGCCCCCTGGCACCCAGCATACCGGCATGCTTGCCCCGCCGCCCGCTTTCTGCTACACTCGTCATATCGTGGTCGGTCACGCCACCGCGGCGTGCCACAGCGAGCGGCCGAGGTGTCAGGTGGCCCGGATGCGCCTCACACGATACTCCGAGCACACGGTTCACATCGTTGTACGAGCCAGCCTGTGGCTCTGCA
>CAIQIY010000583.1 GCA_903871975.1 uncultured Chloroflexota bacterium
ACCGCAGCGATCTGCGCTACATCATCCCGAGCGACCAGTCCGAGGCCGTACGGCAATCGACGATCAGCTCGCTCGAAGAGCTGGTGTTCGCCTCGGTCGCCGCGCTGCTGGTCGTGATGGGGTTCTTCGCCGGTTGGCGTCGCATGATCACCACGGCACTGGTGCCGGCATTGATCGTGTTGCTCGGCATCGGCATCCTGCCCGGAATGGGCATCGCGATCGATCCGATCATCCCGCTGGGCGCCTCGATCGTACTGTTGATCGTATTGACGTTCATTCGCGACCGCAACACCCTCGTGACGATGGCGGGGCTACCGATCATCCTGATCGGCACGTTTGCCCTGATGCCGTTGTTCGGGCTGACCATCAACCTGATCACGCTGCTCGCCCTCTCGTTGTGCGTCGGTCTGGTCATCGACGACGCAATCGTGGTACGCGAGAACATCTTCCGCCACACCGAGCGCGGCGAGTCGCCACGCGTCGCCGCCAGCAAAGGCACCGCCGAAGTCGCGCTCTCGGTGCTGGCGATGACATTCACCATCGTGGCGGTGTTCGTACCCGTCACCTTCACTTCGGGGACGACCGGCATCATCTTCAAGTCGTTCGGCATCACGATCGCGGTGGCGATCCTGCTCTCGCTGGTCGAAGCCTTCATGTTTGCGCCGATGCTGTCGGCGACGCTGTTCCGTGGCAAGAAGGCCGCGCCCGCGCCACACGATGCCGCACATGCCCATGTCGGCACCGTGGCGGCCAGCCGCATCGGCGACACCGCCGAACTGAGCGATGCCGAGCGCTCGTTGCTGCACGAAGCCGAGGAAGATCCCGGCAAACTCGGCCGCGCCTACGAGCGGCTGCTCAGTTGGAGCCTCGGTTCACTCTGGAAGCGCCTCGGCGTCGTCGCCGCCGCGGTGGCGGTGCTGGTCGCCAGCATCGGTGTCGCCTCGGGGCTCAAGTTCTCGTTCTTCCCGCAGCAGGATCCCGGCGAATTCCTCGTCGGCTTCGAGCTGTCGCCTGGCACCACGCTCGATGAAACATTGCGGGTTGCCACGCGAATCGAGCAGGTGCTGCGCGACGACCCATCGGTGACGACGGTCATCTCGACGATCGGGTTCAATGGCAATCCCGAGCGTGGCGAGTTCAGCGTCAAGCTGCACGAAGGCGAGGAGAGCCCGCCGGCCCAGGCGCGCATGCGCACGCAGCTCGCCGACGTACCCGGGCTGGTCTTCGCACTGCCCGCGGCCGGTGGCCCGAGCAGCACCCAGATCAGTGGGCGACAGCTACAGCTCAGCGTCCAGACGACCCGGCCCGTCGATGAAATGGCCGCGTATGTCACACAGATCGAGCGCGAAATCCTGCCCAGCATCCCCGGCGTCGTCGACATCGCCTCGAACTTCCGCACCGGCAAGCCCGAGATTCGGCTGCTGGCCGACCCTGGCCGCATCGGTGAGTTGGGGCTGACCAACGACGACATCGCCACCTCGGTGCGTGCCCTGATCAACGGCGACCGGGCGACTGTCCTGCGGCAAGACGGTCAGGACACCGACGTGGTCGTGCGCTTGCGCGCCGAGGATCGCGCCTCGCCCGAAGCATTGCGTGACATCATCATTCCGACGCGTTCGGGCCCGGTGCCGCTCAGCTCGCTCGGCACGCTCGAGGTCTCGAGTGGCCCGACCGCGATTCGCCGCTCGAATCGCCTCAATCAGGTGTTGATCGGCGCCAACCTCGATGGGCGAAACCTCGGCGAGGTGCAGCGTGAGCTGCAGGCCCGGCTCGATGCAATCGAACCGCCCACGGGCGTGACGACCAGTTTCGTCGGGTTGGCACAGCAGCAGACCGAAGGGTTCGCCGGGTTGTTTCTGGCGATGGGGCTGTCGGTGCTGTTCGTCTACATGGTGCTGGCATCACAGTTTGGATCATTCACCCAACCGTTCGTCATCATGATGGCGATGCCATTCAGCTTCATTGGCGCGTTCCTGGCATTGCGCGTGACCGATACCGAACTCGACATCACCGGCATGATCGGTCTGATCATGTTGCTCGGGCTGGTCGTCAAGAACTCAATTCTGCTGGTCGACTTCACCAATCGCCTGCGGCGCGCCGGCATGGAGAAGCACGCCGCCATCGCGCTCGCCGGTGCGATTCGCCTGCGCCCCATCCTGATGACGACCATCGCGATCATCGCCGGAGCACTGCCGGTGGCGATGGGCGTACACATCATCGGGACCGGCGAAGGTGGCGAGTTCCGCAAGGGCTTGGCGACCGTGCTCATCGGTGGTCTGACGACGTCGATGTTGCTCACGTTGTTGGTGGTGCCGACGGCCTATAGCCTGATGGAATCGATCACTGCACGGCTGGCGCGGCTGTTCCGCCGCGACGAGCTGACCCCGCCGCCGGCGAGCCCGAGTGGCGCGCCACGGCCGACACGCGATCCATCCCGCGAGGCGGCGCCGGTGGCCGCCGCCGAGACGCTGACACCACAACCAGCGTCAAAACGCCTCTGATCGTTCGCTCATCACGATCGCGGCTGTCACCGGCCGCGATCATCATCCGAAGGAGTCGTATGGTTCGTCATGTGAACATCGTTGGCGGTACGCTGCTTGGCGCTGCACTGCTCGCGGTCACCGCCTGCAGCGCGCCGGGCGCAGCAACCCCGACGGCGACGGCG
>CAIQIY010000584.1 GCA_903871975.1 uncultured Chloroflexota bacterium
ACGGCACCAACAACTACGCCCACGGCTTCCCGTTCTTCGCCGTCTCAATCGCGTTGGTCCGCGAGCGCGATCCCATCCTCGGCGTCATCTTCGATCCGCTGCGCGACGAGATGTTTGTCGCCAGCGCCGGAGCCGGTGCGTGGTGCAATGATCGCCCGATGCGCGTCTCGCGGACACCCACGCTGGCGGCGGCATTGCTCTCGACCGGCTTCCCCTACACCTATGCGACGACGCCCGACAACAATTTGCGGCAGTTCGATCGCCTGCAGTCCTGTACCCAGGGTGTGCGCCGTGCCGGTGCCGCCGCACTGGACCTGGCCTACGTCGCCCACGGGCGCCTCGATGGCCACTGGGAATGGCACCTCAACCCGTGGGATTCCGCAGCGGGTGCGCTGCTGGTGCGCGAGGCGGGTGGGCGCGTCTCGACATGGGCAGGCACGACGTGGAACCCGTGGAGTGATCGCCTTGTGGCATCGAATGGAGCGATCCATGCGCCACTTGTCGCAGTGCTCGCCGATACCGAATGACTACCAGGCATCCGATCATTCAGCCGCAATATCCTTGAATTGATGACATGAGTGGGTTTTTATGGCGTATTACATCGAAAATGTACTGAATGGCCCAGTATTGAGTGCCAAACGGCCAATCATCAACGAATATTTTCTGTCATCATATATGATGGCAATTTACGATGGATGTGAGTTTGGTTGTCCATATTGCGATGGTTGGAGTTATCACAGTCGTCCATTCAACGAGACTGTGCGAATTCCCATTAATTTGCCTGATCGCCTCGAAGAAGAATTGGAACATGTTGATCGTGGCGATGTCATTGCAATTACGTCGCTGACCGATCCATATCAACCTGCCGAAAACATCTACCGCATGACACGCCAGGTATTGCGGATATTTGCGGATCGTGGCCAACCATGTGTGTTGATGACCAAGAGTCACACGGTTCTGGAAGATCTGGTGCTCCTTGAGCGTATCAATGCCCAGTCACTCGCGATGGTCGTCTTCTCAGTGCTGACCGTCGATCCAAATCTTTCCGAGAAACTCGAGGACAAATCATCGGTACCAGCGTTGCGCCTCGAGGCGATCGCAGCATTACGGCGTGCCGGCATTCCGGTCGGTGTTGCGATGATTCCGATCGTACCATACGTGACCGACACCGACATGCAGCTCAACAACACATTGCGTGCGATCGCCGCAGCCGGCGCCAACTTCGTGTTCTGGGAATACCTGCACATACCCGACGACCGGCACCGCTCGCGGGTCAACGACATGCTCGCACGCATCGGCCGCTACCCACCGAGCTACTATCGCGACCTCTACGGCAATCGTGTTGCAGTCGACGACATGTACCGACACGAGCGGGATCTGGCTGTGCTGTCGCGTTGCGACCACATGGGGCTGTCGGTGCGGGCGCCGCACCGCATGTATGCCGGGAAGGTTCGCCCAGCCAACGAGGCAGCGCTCTTGCTCAGGCACACCGCGTATTTCGACACCTTGCAGAACCGTACGCACATGGCGGCGCAAGGGCGCGCGTTGGCCGATGCGCTCTACCGTGGCACCGCCACCGAGGAGATGATCGCCGCGAGTCCGCTGTCGATTCAGGTACGCGAGATCATGCGCCGCGCGACGCCCGACGAACTACGCTGAGCGGCCTGGCGGGCAGCGATCACCAGCCCGTCGCGCGGGCCGCGTCAACCGCCGCAGCGCCAGCGATCTCGCGCACCAGCGCGTTCGGCGCGATGCGGCGCACCAATGCCGAGAGCACCGCCCCCGGGCCAAGTTCGACGAACGTCTCGACACCGCTGTCGCGCATCTGTTGCACCATCGTCGTCCAGCGGACCGGCGAGGTCACCTGGGCGATCAGCTCGTCGCGAATGGCGGCGGCGGTGTGCAGTGGTGCCCCATCCACGTTGGCGAAGACGGGTACGCGGGGCTGGTGGATCGGTGCCGCCCGCAGGAGGTGTGCCAGCTCGGCGGCGGCATCAGCCATCAGTGGTGAATGAAATGCAGCGCTGACTTTCAGCGGAATCACTCGACGTGCGCCGGCAGCCCGGGCGTCGGCGCTCGCGCGGGCGAGCCCGGCCGCGGTGCCGCTGATCACCAGCTGGCCGGGCGCATTCTCGTTGGCGACCACCACCAGGCCGGTTTCATCGGACGCACGCTGGCAGATGGCCGACAGTGGCTCGTACTCCATGCCCAGCACGGCTGCCATGCCACCCTCGCTGGACGCTGCCATCAGCTCGCCGCGCCGCCGCACCAGGCGCACGGCCGTCGCGAGGTCGAGGGCACCAGCAGCGACCATCGCCGTATATTCGCCCAAGCTGTGGCCGGCGACGCACGAGGCGCGCTGCACAACATAGTCGACCGGCGCGGCGTCCTCGGCCAATGCCGCCAGAGTGGCGATGCACGTCGTCAGCAATGCCGGCTGCGCCTGTTCGGTGGCCGTCAGATGATCGGCAGGGCCCTCGAAGCACACCGTGCTGAGGGCAAACCCGAGCGCCGCATCGGCGGTGTCGAACACCGCGCGTGCCGCCGCCGATGATGCATACAGATCGCGCCCCATGCCGACCACCTGGGAACCCTGGCCAGGAAAGATCAGCGCACTCCCCATCATGCCCTCATCCGTGTGATGCCGGTGACCCCCAGCGCACGACCGCCGAGGCCCAGGTCAGGCCGGCACCGAATGCTGTCAGCAGGATCGTATCGCCCGACCGCAACCGACCATGGTCTGCTGCCTCGACCAGCGCGATCGGAATGGTCGCCGCCGACGTGTTGCCGTAGCGGTCGAGGTTGACGAAGACACGCTCCATCGAGATGCCCAGGCGTTTCGCCGTCGCTTCGATGATGCGCAGATTGGCTTGATGTGGCACGACCAGATCGATGTCGGCAGTGGTCAGCCCTGCTGCCGCGATCACGCGCTGCGACGAGTCGCCCATGCCGCGCACCGCCAGCTTGAAGACGTCGCGGCCATTCATATGGACGTACTGGCGGCCGCACGCGAGGAGCTCCGGCGTCATGCGCAACGCCGTTCCCCCCGCGTCGACCGCGAGCAGATCGGCGTGCTCGCCGGCAGCACCGAGCTCGCCATGCAGCAAGCCGGTTGGTACGGTGCTCGGCTGCAGCACGACTGCACCGGCGCCGTCGCCGAACA
>CAIQIY010000585.1 GCA_903871975.1 uncultured Chloroflexota bacterium
CGATTGGAGTGCGGTGATCACTCATCCGTGGCACGCGGCAGCCATGCACCGGTGTAGTAATCTCTTCAGCGCATCGGCGATGGCCGCGGTTTATACCGCGACCAGCGCGCATCACTGGAATCGTAGGCTTGTCAGCGGTAGCACCTGGTAGGGCTGCCGCGTGGCACCACCAGATTGAGCCGCGCGTCGCTCGCAGTGTCGTATAGCCCGACCGCAATGCGATACTTGCCCGCCGACGTATCAATTGGCACGCACGTCGCCACGTAGCCATCGCCGAGCCACGAGCGCGTCGGATACGGCACATCGACTGCGCCACGCGCTTGTCGGCGGCATTGATGGTGTGGGCAAACAGCGAGTAGTCGGTGCCGATATGCCGTGCGACATGCCGGAGAGCGTCAGCAGCACATTGGCATCTGCGGCACCGGGTGTGATGTCGAGATCATAGCCCCGCAGCTTGAGCACCTCGCCGAACAACGCCGCCCCGGAACTGGACCTGATGGCGGCACCTGCCAGATCCAGACGTACTCGACGCCATCCCACGGCCGGCTCAGCGTCGTGCGCGAACCGTTCGCGCGGTTCTGCAAGACCCAGCTGCCGGTCACGCAGACATACCACCACATAGCCGGTATCGGCGGTGAGCGCGCCATCGTCGGGAGTATATGCCTGACCGCCGTCGCGTAAGTAGGGCTACAGTGTACGCGTCTGGAGGGTAGCCACGCGTACCCCGGTGATGTCGGGCTGTGCGTTGAGCCGGGTGGCGACCTGCTCGAGGCCTTCGCCCCAGCCGACCGAGAACGCCCATGCGCCGCGCAGCGCATGGAACACGGCGATGCTCTATGGGTGCCAGCCGGCCATGTTCACCACGACGACTAGTGCGATGCCGTCGGTGAGTACGCTACGGCGACGCAGCAGCCGTGGCAGTGCATACTGCGTCTAGCGTACTGCCGCAGGATGCCGCCGGCAGCGAGGACATCGTTGGCCGGAAATACCGGTATCAGGTAGCAGTTGAACCTCTTGGGGACCATCGTCAACGCCAGCGCCAGCATAATCATCAATGTCGCCAGCAGTGCCAGGTCGCGGTGGGTCAGCGGCGCTTCGCGGCGCCACAGCCATGCCAGCGGCACCGGGCCGATCAGGATGAACGGCATGCGATGCGCCGCCAGTGCCGTGGCGCAGAGCCACAGCCCGGGATTGTTGACAGCCCGCCCTAGATGCCAGGTTCCCAACAGGTGCGGCTGTGCTCCCTCGATCGTGGCCCTCGCTCACCATGGCTCCCAGGCGGGCCGGCCATGGATGCTTCTACAATGCCGGCCACGCCAATGCGATGCTGACGCCGACGAGTAGCAGCCCGTTGACCTAGGCTGGCCAGCGCGCACGTACCAGCGCGCTCTGGGTCATCGCACGCTGCCCCCCCCCGCGCTGCCCGCACTGGTGCGACGAACCTGATTGCCCACCAACGTGCGCTCGCTGCGACGGGAGACCGCTGGCTCTTCCGGCTCTGACGTTGCACGCGCCACACCCACACCATCGTATGATGTTGACCCGTATGACTCTCTGTGGTACGATGAACCATACAGCACCGCTTGGCGCTGCATGCGGCATAGCCATCGGCCAGCGATGGACTGTGTGTAGTTGATGGCGCATGTGTGAGCTTGAGGCACCGGGATCGTCAGACACCGAAGGAAGGTAGGGGCATGTCGGATCCAGATGCGATTCTGCGATTGGGGATCGACGCAGCTCGTGAGGGAAACCGCGAGGAAGCACGCAGTCTCTTTGCGCTTCTCACGCGTGAAGATCCGGGCAACGTTCAAGGATGGCTCTGGCTCGCCGGCGTCGCCGAACATGCCGAGCAACGGCGCATGGCACTTGAGCGCGTGATCGCGCTCGACCCAAACAACGAGATGGCGCTGAATGGACTGAAAGCACTCGGCGCGGCGCGGCGACCCCACTCGGTCCCTGCGGCGGCATCACTCGCGGATGTGCAGCCAGCCGCCGCACCCGCGGACGAAGAGCGATATGCCTCGCAGCTCGATGCCACCTATCAACCGCGCCGTTCCGGCGCAAGCGTCGCTGCACCACCTCGGCCGATTCCATATCGCGACGAAACCAACGAGGACGACCAAGCTGACTCAGTGCCATCGTCTTCGCAACAGCTGATACGACCGCTGCTCATCGCCGTCGTCTTTCTGCTCGGCATCGGGCTCGTCGCCCTCGCAGTCGTCACCATCTTCAATCGAACCGGTGGTGGCGATGCCAGCGAAGTCGCGACGTTGCCGCCGACATTGATCATCGAGCCGACGGCCAGCCTGGCATCAGAGCCGACGCGTGCGCCCGTCGTCGAGGCAGAACCCGACATCACCGCTGAGCCGGTCGTCGAGCCACCGACAGCGACCGTTGAACCGACGGCGACGCCGACGCCAATACCGACCCAGGTGCCGCCGGAGCAAGCGATGCCCACGTTGCTGCAGGCCGGCGAGGTCGCGAACGCTGGGGGATGGTCGTACACGCTCATGCCGAATTACCCATACGGTTCGGTTGGCAATGTCATCGGTGGCAACACAGCCCAGGGGCAGTACGCCGTGGTATTGGCGTTGGTGAGCAACAAGACGGGCGTTGACCAGCCGGTTCCGCCCGAGTTCTTCGTCCTGAAGGATGCTGCCGGCGGCGTCCATCCGGCGCGGCCAGATCTGGCTGCACTATATGTGCAGCGCGGCATCAACGCCGACATCGCGTTAGGTGACGTGTTGCCAGCCAACGGGACGCCGACCAGTGTCATGTTGATCTTCGACGTGCCGTCTGGTGCCACAAGCCTGGTGTTGCTCTCGCGCGAGAACACGACCCAAGGCTGGTTGGCGGTGGCGAGTGTGCCGTAGCACCGGGAGCGATGCTGCGTGGCCGGGTCAGTCTTGCCTGAGCAACCACTCGACCCGCGGGAGGTTGCAGCCCTGATCCGAGTCGCGCGGGGTATACATGCGCGTGGTGCGGGAGAGCGGGCTCGCGCCTTGTTGCACACGCTGGCGCAGCGCGCACCGGACGAGCGCGAGGTGTGGTGGGCAATCGCTGACGTCGCGGCGGATCCGAGCGAGCGACTGCGAGCACTGGAGCGAATCGTGGAGATCGATCGACGCGCAGCGCTGCCTGCGATAGCCAACGACCGACAGGAGGCTCTCCCTCCAGAGGATCGTGGGCGTGCAGTGACCGTCCTCGCTGCGGCAGTGATTGTGGCGATCGTGCTGGCTGGGCTGACGTTTGCGTGGTACGGCGGCGGCACCGAATGGGGTCGTGGAATCTCCGGCGCGGTGCCGGCATGGCCGACTGCGGTAGTGCGCGGCAACGCGATGGCCACGCCCCCGACGATTGTCGACGATGAGGCGCGGGTCGCTGCCAAAGGGATCGCGTTGGCTGCATTGCCATCGGCCACCCATATCGCCGCACAGGTCGCTGCAACCACACCGACGGCATCATCATCGCGCTCGTTGCCGACGGCAGATGTGCCGACTGACCGGCGGGTGCTGCCTGGCGTGATTGTCGTCCCGTCGCCAACCGTACCGGCCCCAGAGCCGCGCGCCGTATCGATGACCGCCGTGCCCTACCATCAGCCGGGTGTCGTCCATAGTACCGGACAGTGGCAACTGAGCGTGTTGCGCGCGAGCGATGTCGTCTGGTTCGATGGTGTCATCGGTGATCGTGCTGCGGTTGGCCGGTATGCAGTCGCACTGGTGACCATCATCAACAACGGCGATGCGGCGATTGTCCCAGGGACGTTGTTCAGCGCCATCGATGCGCAGGGGCGCCGCTTCCGCGCTGAGGTCGACCTCTCGCGTGCATACCTTGATGCATTTGGGCGGGGAATGCGCGGTGACATCAGCTTGGCAGAGGTCATTCCGGGGGCAGGAGTCAGTGCCAGTGTACCCGTGGTCTTCGATCTGCCGGCTGATGCGATCGGGGCACGCGTCGTCATCGGCGATGATGACGCTGGCTGGCAGGTGCTGGCACCACAGCCCGTGTCGTGATCATCAGTTGTCTACCGGGCGTTGATACCCCGGGCGCCAGCGACACCGCGCCATCGCAGTGGCCAGTGCCGCGTACGTTGGCGCGGTGCACGCGCGATGTTGGCATGCACCGTCGGTAAGTCTGGCCTTGGTATCAGGCAGATGCGTGTGCGACCAGTGCGACGACATCGTCGGCACAGCCCCATGCCAATGTCACTCCAGCACCGCCATGACCATAGTTGTGAATGATACAGCCGCGTGCGTGCAATTCCGGCTCAAGCCGCACCGCCGGGCGCCCAGGGCGTAACCCGACGCGATGTTCAAGGATCTTCGCGTCACGCAGCCGCGGCTCCAGTGCGCAGCATCGTTCGATGATGGCATCGGCAGTCGCAGGTTCGACCGTGAGCGATTCGGCGCCGCGCTGTGCGGTACCACCGAGAATGACGTCACTGATGCGCGGTACGATGTAGGTCACGCCGTCCGGATGCTCGTCATCGAAGATGAAGCGTTCGAGGCCAACCTGCGCGACCCGCACGATCTGCCCCCGAATCGCGATCAGATCATGATCGCCGAAGGCACGAGCCCCCAGACCCGCACAGTTGACCACCAGATCAGCGGTGTCGAATGCCTGTTCGGGCGCCCCGTAGCTCATCCGAGTCACCGTGCCACCGGTAGCAGCAAAGCGTGCCTCGAGGTACGGCAGATAGCGCGGCATCTCGACGACGGGTGCCGAGAACATGAAGCCCCCGGCATAGGCCGGCGGCAGTTCGTCGCGGCTGGCGTGGCGGAAATCAGGCACCGCATCACGCCACCAGGGATCAGGTGGTGTCCCGCGGTACAACTCGATCCCCGCGCGTTGCACGATTCCGGCGCGCGGATCGACCGCCAGGCGCACAAGTTCGGCATAGGTGACTGCCGCCCAGCGATTGACAGCGTCCTGTGGAAAGGCCTGATACGGATACCAGACGGCAGCCGCGACCGCCGATGTCGTCTCGGTGGTTGGTGCCTGCGTGTGAATCTGCACCCGATGGCCGGCTTCGATCAGTCGGATGGCGCTGGTCAACCCAATGACCCCTGCGCCGATGACGGTGATGTCCATGAATGGTTCCCGCAGCAGGCGGATGCGCCAGGCGGCGCACCCGCATCATCTGATGGCACAGTATCGGATCGCCAAGTCGTCGAGCAAGCCCGCGCTGGCACGGTGTGCCGGCACGGGCGCAGGCAAGCGCATGGTCGGTGAGCGCGTCAGTCAATGCGTCCGCGCGTCTGGCCGAATTGCAGCTGATCGCCACGCCGGAGCGCGGTCGGGCCAGCGATGCGCCGATTGTTGACGAACGTCCCGTGAGTGCTCCCGGCGTCCTCCAGGATCATCCCTTGCGGCTCGATCCGCAGCACCGCGTGGCGGCGCGAGATCGTGGGGTCACCGGTGATCACGATGGTGCAACCAGCATCACGGCCAATCAGGCTGGCGCCGTTGGCGATCTGATAGCGTTGCACACCAGCCGGACCGCTGACCGTCAGCACGAGGCCGACCACGCCAGCCTGTGCCGGCGGCGGCGGCGGCGGAGTCGCTCCACCAGCGCGCCCGCGACCAGTCAGCGCGCGCACGAGCACGATGATCAGCAAGAGGGCTCCACCGAGCACCAGCACGCATGCGATGACGGGGATCAGCAGCAGTGTGATGATTTGCCCTGGATCGGGTGCCGATGCGTCCGGGAGATTCGGGCGACCAGGCTGATCTGGTGCGCCCGGCGTCGGCTGCGTGGGCCGATTTGGTGCGTCCGGCGTCGGCTGCGTGGGCTGATCTGGCGTGTCCGGCGTCGGTTGCTGTCCGACGAACGGCGCCAGCGCGGCGCACGCATCGATTCGACCGCTGCCGATCTCGACATCGGGATTGAGCTGCGAGATGTTCACTGCCGTGCGTTCAATCTGCTCACGCACCTCGGCGGGCGTCAGATTTGGGTTGGCCGACAACAGCAGCGCTGCCAGTGCCGCAACATACGGGGTCGCCTGCGACGTGCCCGACATGTAGTCGTAGTCATTCCGAAAGCGTTCAGCGCGCGGCAACTCATCGCTGGTGAGAAATACCTCGTAGGTCGGCATCGCCGACAGGATCTGGACGCCGGGCGAGCCGACCGAGACCCATGGGCCCGAATTGGAGAAATCAGCCTTCTGGTCGTTGGGATCAATCGCCGCGACGACCATTGCGTCGGGATTCTCGCCGGCAATGGAGTTCGGAAACGGCACGAAGTCGTTGCCGGCGGCGACGACCACGACCGCACCGCCATCGATGGCATCGCGAATTGCCTGCTTGACCAGCGTGGATTCCTCTTCGGCCGCCAGCACCAGAGTCGAGCCGAGGCTGAGGTTGATCACACGTGCACCCTGTTCGGCGCTGAAGCGTACACCAGCGGCGATCGCCTCTTCCGACCCCCGACCACTCGCATCCATCACGCGTACTGGCAGGATCGAGACACCTGGTGCCAGACCGGCGATCCCTTCGGCATTGTCGAGTGTAGCAGCCACGATCCCTGCGACGTTGGTTCCATGACCATTCTCGTCGGACGCATCGGGATCGTCATCGACAAAATCATACCCCGGCAGGACGCGATCGGCGAAGTCCGGATGCTGAAGATCAACGCCGCTATCGACGATCGCGACGATGATCTCACGGCTGCCGGTGGTGGCTTGCCAGGCACATGGGGCGCCGATCTGATCAAGCGCCCATTGATCGCCGATCAGTGGATCGGACGGCGCAGCCGAGACCATCGTCGTGCCGAGCAGCGCCAGTGCACCGAGGAGTGGTGCGAAGGAACGGGGGCATGCTCGTTTCATTGCCCCTCCGCAGCGGTCGGCAGCTCAACGCTGCTCAGATACCACGAGCCCTCGATCTTGGTCAGTCGGAAGATGGAATCGACCGGATGCTCGCCGGTGATCGCTCGTCCGATGTCAATCGTGTAGCGCATCGTCGCTGTCCAACGCACCTGGGCATGCACCCCGTCATTCGCGATCAGCGTGTAAGTATCGTCCTGGAACTCAATTTCGCGGAGGTATTCGACATAGATGCGTAACTCGGGACTGAGCTGACGCGTGAGATCGCTCGGCTCAAGCAGGGCGAGCATGGCGCTCACATCACGGGCCTCGAGCGCTGCGGCAAAGTTGCGCACGACTTCGACCGGGCGCGTGTCGGCTTCGGGGCGCTGGACCCACCAGACTGCGCCGAGGGCGATGCCGGTGAGCAGCGCGATGGCGGCTCCGATGATGGGCAGGCGACGCCCCGGCAACGATCCAAGCGGCGGTCGGCGCAGCGGCCCGGTGTCACTGCGGCGTTCGGCAGGTGCGGCATGCTCTCCAGTCATCGTGTGCTCCCGGTCATCAACGACTGCCTTCGGAGTGTCTGGCGAGGCTGCACACCGCAGGCGGTGCCGACCGTGCCAGGATGGTGGTGCGCCGCCCATCGTCGGCGATCGATTGGGGATCGTACACGGGCATGCCGTGCGTGTGTGATCATGATGTCTCGCGCTGCCCGCAGATGGTGACGTGCTGCCTGGCGCCGGCCTCGCGGGTAAGGCAATGAGCGCTACGACCATCCAACGACGTCCAACGGCGACAGTATAGCAGAAGCCGCGTGGTGGTAGAACCAGATGGAGCATGATGGGTGTGGCGTGTCTGTCGCGAGCATGCTCAGTCGTGCGTTGGAGAGTGGCAGCGTTGTGTTTGATCATCGGGGGCTGGAGTGCTGGCCCTGCTCATGAGCTCAAGTGATCGCGCGGGCCAGTGTCGCGACGGCGATGTGCATCGCCGCCGGCTCATCGCACCATTGTGGCCCGCTCGCTCGTCGTTCGCAGCACCTGGGCACTAGAGTTGACTGACGAAGAGCACCATGCCCGGATGCGACGCTCGCTCTACGAGTGGTCGCAACGGCGCAACCTCGCTGGCGGCCCATACCAATCATCGGGTATACTGATCATGCGTGACAGTTCCGTTGCAGCGTTCGCATCCAACAGTGCGGCGTGCAAATGAGGGCATCGCGCTCAGCGTGCCCGCCGCGATCGCGGGCGGTCTGATGACAGGCTGGTGCGATCGCGTAATCGCACGCAGCCAGGGGGTTGTCGTGTCGGAACCGACGTTCGTTCTGCAATTACTCGGCACATTTCACGCCACGCTCAACGGCAACGTCGTCCACGAGTTCCAGTCCAACAGCGTCCGCGGGCTGCTCGCTTTCCTGGCAGTCGAGTCCGATCGCACCCACGAGCGATCCTATCTCGCCGAACTATTCTGGCCCGATGATCCGACCGATCGTGGTCTGACCAATCTGCGCCAGGCGTTGCATCGTCTGACCAACGCGCTCGAGGCGACTGCCAGCGAGCTCGACCCGGTCGTCGGCAACGAGATCATCGGCAAGATCCTCCACGTGCAGCGCAACTCCATCCGCCTGAACCCGCAGTTCGCCACCAGCACCGATGTACGCCAGCTCATCGAAGCAATCGAGCGTGTCGAGCACCATCCACACCGGCGCGATGCGCTGTGTACCGCATGTCGCGAGCGGCTGACGGCGGCAGTCGAGCTCTATCGGGGCGAATTCCTCAGCGGTTTCAATGGCCGGCTGAGCGGGCCGTTCGATCAATGGCTGCGGCTGTGGCGCGATCGGACGCGCGAGCTAGTCGTACGTGCCATCGGGATGTTGGCAGGGTATCACGAGGCGCGCAGCAATCTCTCCGAGACGATTCGGTTGAGTCGGCGCTGGATCGAACTGGAGCCATGGAACGAAGAGGCCTACCAGCGGTTGATTGATGCGTTGGCACAGAGCGGGCAGCGATCGGCAGCCCTGGCGCAGTACGAGCGTTGCCGTCAGGCGTTGGCGATCGAGCTCAACACAACACCATCGATCGAGACGATGGCACTGATCGGCCGGATACAGCGTGGCCGGCTGATTCCGGCGCATACTCCGCCGTTCGACGTGCCCATGATCGCCGGCAATCTGATCGGCCGCGAACGCGAGCTGACTCAGATTGACACATTCCTCGCCGAGGCGGACGGGCGCTTGCTCACCATCGTCGGGCCGGGTGGCAGCGGCAAGACGCGGCTGGCGCTTGAGGCAGCGCAGCAACAGCGTGGTGGATTCATCGATGGCATCGTCTTTGTCGCACTTGAGAGCCTGGGCGATATCGCCGCACTCCGTCGCGATGTCTTCTTCCGCCTGGGAGCCGCGCGCAGCGACGCCGCCGTCGAGAGCGAGCACGACCGTCTGCGGCGCGTGTTGGCACAGCGGCAGATTCTGCTCATTCTGGATGGCTGCGAATTCCTCGCCAGGATCGCCGAGTTCGTTGCCGAGCTGCTGAATGCTGCGACCGAGGTGACGATCATCGCGACATCACGGCGGCCATTGCGCCTGATGGCCGAGCGGCTGTTGGTCCTCGACGGGCTGGCGGTCGATCCGGGCATCGACGACGCACAGCGGCCTTCGGCTGCGGCACAGCTCTTCATCGAGCAGGCACGCCGCACGCGCCCATCGTTCGATGCGACGCCAGAAGACATTGCCGTCATCGACACAATCTGTCAGTACGTCGAAGGGCTGCCGTTGGCGGTGATTCTGGCCGCCGGCCAGCTCGATCGCTGGAGCGTCGGACAACTCTGGAGCATGCTTCAGCGCGATCCTGATGCCCTGAGCGCAGATCAGGCCGATGTGCCACTCCGCCATCGCAGCGTGCGTGCATTGTTCGCCAGCGCCTGGCAAGCCCTGACCATCCCCGAGCAGCGGATCATGGCTGCGCTGACGGTTGTTCCGACCGCATGTTCGACGATGGCGGCCTCGCTGGTCA
>CAIQIY010000586.1 GCA_903871975.1 uncultured Chloroflexota bacterium
GGACTAACCGCCTGGGACAAGGTTCAGATCGCTAGGCACGGGCGCCGGCCGCACACGCTCGACTACATCCGGGCCTGCTGCGAGGACTTCGTGGAGTTCCATGGCGACCGGCGCTTCGGCGATGATCCGGCGATGGTGGCCGGTGTGGCGCGGCTCGATGGCCGAACGGTGGTGGTGATTGGCCACCAGAAGGGTAGCGACACGCGCGAGAATCTGCGGCGCAATTTCGGGATGCCACGGCCCGAGGGCTACCGCAAGGCGTTGCGCATGTTCCGTCATGCCGAGCGCTTTGGCTTCCCGGTAGTCTGCTTCATCGACACGCCGGGCGCTGATCCGAGCATGCAGTCGGAGGAGCGTGGTCAGGCCGAGGCGATCGCCGAGAACATCCTGGTGATGGCGGGCCTGCGCGTGCCGATCGTGGCGACGGTGATCGGCGAGGGCGGCAGCGGTGGTGCGCTGGCGATCGGCGTCGCCGATCGGCTGCTGATGCTCGAGTACACCACCTACTCGGTGGCGTCGCCCGAGGCGACGGCGGCGATCCTGTGGCACGATGCGGCCCGCGCCCCCGAGGCGGCCCAGGTGATGCGGATCACCGCGCCGGATCTGCTGGATCTCGGCGTGGCTGATGCGATCATCGCCGAGCCCGACGGCGGTGCGCATCTCGACCCGACGGCGGCATTGCTGAACACGGCAGCAGCCGTGCGCCACCACGTGGCCGAGCTGGCCGGTGTGCCGATCGATGTGCTGCTGGCACGGCGCTACGCCAAATACCGCGCGATCGGCCAGGTTCAGCAGCATCCACCGCCGCCGGTCGAGCCGCGCGAGGTGCCGAGCCTGTCGTTCGGCTGAGCCGTGTCGTCGGCTGAGTGGCATGCGGCGACGGTGGCCGGGGCATTGCGCCTGGCGGCAGCGCAACTGGGCACTGCGAGCGCGACGCCCCACCTCGATGCCGAGCTGTTGCTGGCCGAGGTGCTCGGCTTGTCGCGGCTGTGGCTGATCGCCGAGCAACGTGCGTCGCTGACCCCGGCCGCACTGGCGAGCTTCCACGCTGCGGTGGCGCGCCGCCTCGCGGGCGAACCGGTGGCGTATATCATCGGGCGGCGCAGCTTCGCCGGCATCGATCTGCTGGTTGATCAGCGGGTGCTCGTGCCGCGCCCCGAGACCGAGACGCTGGTGGAGCTGGCGTGCGCCGAGGCGCGGCGGCTCGCCGGGGGCGCGCTCGAGATCGCCGATATCGGTACCGGCAGCGGTGCGATCGCCATCGCGCTGGCACTGGCGCTACCGCAGGCTCATCTGCTCGCCTGCGACCTCTCCATCGATGCCTTGGCGCTGGCGCAGCGCAACGTGGACGCGCATGGGCTCACCACGCGGGTGACATTGCTCGCCGGTGATCTGCTGGCACCGCTGCCGCGCCGCGTGCCGCTGCTGGTGAGCAATCCGCCATACACCGTCATGGCCGAGAACGAGCCGGCGGTGAATCGCTTCGAGCCCACGCTGGCGCTCGATGGTGGCGCCGATGGCCTGGCGTGTCTGCGGCGCCTGATCGCACAGCTGCCCATGGCTCTGCTGCCGACTGCCAGCGTGCTGCTCGAGATCGGGGCAACGCAGGCGCAGCGAGTGTCACAACTGCTCGCCGACGTGTTTCCAACCGCGACGATCAGCGTGCATCGCGATCTCGCCGGGCGCGATCGTGTGGTGCGGCTGCGCTGTGCCGCGCTGCCGGGCGATCAACCCACCACGATGGACGGTCCGGTGGTGCGCCCATGGAGCGCGGCTGGTGCGGCATCTGTGGAATGACATCATCCGCGGCGCGGTCGTGCCGTGCCGTGTGCCAGGTGTGTTTCTGCTGCACCGGCCACCTCGATTCCCCCGCGCCGGATAGGCCATATCAACGCGCCGACGCGGCTGAGCCTGAGCTTCGGATATCACAACACGATTCCGGGTGTCCCACCAGCAGGTTCGCGATAGACTGTCCCCACGGCATTCACGCATGAGACGACGAAAGGCCACAGCATGAACACCCTGCGGTTTGCGACCGACCTGGTCACGTTCTACGATCCCGGGTTCTGGGATGCCCACGGCGGCATGGATGACCTGCGCACGCTGATCGGCCCAGGGCAACGCTGGGATCCGCTGCGCTTCTGGGAGCGCGTGCTCGATGCGACGCGTGATGCCGGGCTCGACGGGATCGAGATCACATTCGCGCCGGGCGACTGGACGAGTGCGCTGGCGGCGTACGGTTCGGCACACCAGTTTGCCGCCGCAGCCCGCGATCGCGGATTGGTGATCTGCAGCGGGTTCCTGTCGAACCGGCTGCCGGGCAGCGATCGCTACGCCGATCTGCGTGATCGCGCCGACCACGCACCGATGCTGGAGGCAGTCTGTGGCTATGCCGAGTTCTTGCGCGATTGCGGTGCCACAGTGATGGTCGCGTCGCCGCCGCTGCGCGCCAGCCGTGATGCCACACCGCCCACATTCGTCGATTGGCGTACTGTCGAGCCGATTGCCGACGCTTATAATCGTTTCGGCGCCGAGTGCATTCGCCGTGGCATTCACTTCACCATCCACCCCGAGGCGTTCAGCTTCCTGCGCACCAGCCGCGATGTCGATCTGTTCATGCTGCTCACCGATCCCACCTACGTCGGATTCTGCCCCGACACCGCCCAACTCACCGTCGCCGGCTCCGATCCGCTCGATGTCGTGCGGCGCCACCGCGATCGGCTGGTGATCACACACTGGAAAGACGCCGTCGGCGCAGCGCCGGCCGACA
>CAIQIY010000587.1 GCA_903871975.1 uncultured Chloroflexota bacterium
TCGGAATCAGCTTGTAGATGGCGAAGCTGAGTGCGGTGTAGAGCAGCAGTGCCAGCACTGCGAGAAGCCCCGGCAGGCGATAGTACAGCACCATGAATACGACGACGATGCTCAGACCGATGATGCCGGCACGCAGACTGTCATCGACCGACTCGCGCCCGAGTGTCGCCGAGACGGTGCGGCTCGACTCGACCTGCAGCGCAATGGGGAGCGCACCATACTTGAGCTGGTTGAAGATGCGCTCGGCGTCATCGCGGGTGTTGGTCGTGATTTCGCCGCTTCCGCCGAGGAGTGTGGCCTGCACGACCGGGCAGCTGAAGACGGTGTTGTCGAGTACGATGCACATCGGCCGATTGATGTTCGCAGCGGTGAACTGCTCGAGCCGCCGTGCTGATTCGCCGCGGAAGGCGAACGATACCGCGTACTGGTTGGAGATCGACTGGCTGCCGCCGAAGCGCGGCTGCACCTGGTTGGTGTCGAGGTCGGCGCCATCGGTGATGCTGGCGTAGATTGGCTTGGTGGCCGCCTCTGGGTCGCCGGCGAGTGCGGCCGGATCGGGCGTGCCGCTGGTACGAACGACGGTGCCGGCAGCGAGGTATTCGCCGACAGTATCGATGAACTCGAGCTTGCCGGTACCCCGCAGCGTCTCAATCGCTTGCTCGGGATCGCCGACGCCAGGCAACTCGACGATCACCCGATCGTTGCCGGAGAGCTGAATGACCGACTCGGCGACCCCGAGGCCGTTGACGCGCCGCTCAAGAACTCCTACGGCAACCTGCATGACATTCGCGTCGATGTCTTCGGCCTCCGCTCGCAGCAAGACCTGGGTGCCACCCTGGAGATCAAGCCCGAGGCGTATCGAGACATCACGACCGAGCCAGGTGTCGCCCGGTGCAACGTCGATCCAGAGCGCGAGCAGGAGCAGCGCCACGATGGCGACGAGGGATGGTGCAACTCGACTCACAAAACCTCCGTGTTCACTGCCCGATGCCGGCTGGTGCTGCGAGCAGCAAGGCGCGGCCGGCGTTCGCCGTGGGGCGCATCAGGCATCGCTGCCGGAATTCATGCCATCTGTGTCTGCTGGGCGGTGAAACGACTACGGCGTGCATGTGTCGTTCGGCGTCGCCGGCGTGGTTGATTCTGGTGTCGCATGTGTGGGGGAACGCTGTCCCGCAATGATCAATGCCTTGTTCTTCAGCGGATGGGTATCCGGCAGTGGTTGTCCAGTACGATCAATGACCGACATATGCTGTCTCCCATCTTCCATGCAACCTGGGCGAGTGCGTCCTGGCAGAAACAGTGTCGGAACGCTCCTCAATTGCCCGTTCATCGTGCATGCTGCGACATACGTGCCTCGGTGCCGCTTGTGGCAGGCCTGACGAGCCAGGGTGTCGGGCACAATCGCACGCAAGCATACCACACCCGTACCTGTTGGCCGACGACGGCGCCAGCGTGGTAGTCGGCATCGCCGATGTGCAATGCACGCCGCCCGCAGCTCGAGAATGTCGGTGATGGCCCGGCCGCGCGACAGGTTGCCATGCGGCATGACGCCGCCTGGTGGGCGCACGTGCACCCAGCCATGGCTGGGCATTGCACGCATGCCTCACTGACCTGCCAGCGCGGCCTCGATCGCTGATTGCACCGTCGCGGCATCATACTGCTCGCCATTGATGACGAACGTGGGTGTACCGGGGATCTGCTGCGCCGCCGCCGAAGTGCCAGCAGCCTCGATCGCGCTGCGATGCGTGTCGTCGGCCAGGCAGCGCTCGAACGCCGGGCGATCCAGGCCGAGCTGCGCCGCATAGCCAGCGAACTGTGCGTCGGGCGATGCCAGCCCCGCCCACTGGCGCTGATTGACGAACAGCATGTCGTGCATGCGCCAGAATGCCCCTTGGTCGCCGGCGCAACGTGCTGCCTCGGCGGCTGGCACGGCGTTGGCATGGCCCTGAATGGGCAACTCGTGATAGATCAGCCGCACCTGGCCCGACTTGATGTACCGGGCATCGATCGTCGGCCCGAGCCGCGATGCGTACTGGGCGCAGGCCGGGCACTGAAAGTCGGCGAACTCGGTGACGACCACCGGTGCCGAATCGGCGCCCTTGTAGTAGAAGCCCTCGGGCGTCTGGCCTTGCGGCACGGCGTCCGGCACGAGCTCGACGACGCGCCCGGCATCGGCCGACTGCCCCGAACTGCTGGCGATCACTGCGATGACGATGATCCCGACGACGATGATGCCCAGACCGATGAACAGCCATGGGCCGCGCGACTCGCGCTTGGCTCGCACCGCGCGACCACGCGGCGCTGGTGATGAAGGGGATGTCACGTTCGTCTCCTGCCCGGCGTGGGCCGGGGATGCTCGCCGGCGCGCCATGCGCCTGGCAGCGACTGTCATGGGTGCATTATACCGGATGGCGCTGCGTGATGACGTGGTCGCCTGGTCGGGGCGGCGAATTCGCCACTGGTGCGCTGGGTCCCGGCGTGGGCCGGTGTGGTTGGCACACACCATCCCCGCTGTGCCTGCCGACGGCGGACTACGTGGCGGTCGTGGTGCCTGCCTCGCGTGCGCCGGGTTCGACTGCGCCAAACTGCGCCTGGTGCAGCCGCCGATACATGCCGTCGCGGGCCAGCAATGCTTCGTGCGTTCCCTGCTCGCCGATCCCGTGCTCCGTCACGACGACGATGCGATCGGCGCGCCTGATCGTGGCCAGACGATGCGCGATGATCAATGTGGTGCGACCTTCGGCCAGCTCAGCCAGCGATTGCTGAATCGCTTGCTCGGTCTCGGTGTCGAGTGCCGATGTGGCTTCGTCGAGAATCAGGATCGGCGGATTCTTCAGGAACATCCGCGCAATCGCCAGCCGCTGCTTCTGCCCACCCGAGAGCTTGACTCCGCGTTCGCCGATCGGTGTGTCGAGCCCGGCTGGCAACGACTGAATGAATCCATCCAGGTGCGCCCGCCGCGCCGCCTCCCAGATCTGCGCCTCGCTGGCCTGCAGGTCGCCATAGGCAATGTTCTCGCGGATTGTGCCGAAGAACAGAAAGACATCCTGCTGCACGATGCCGATCTGCCGCCGTAACGAGGCGAGTGTCACTCGACGAATGTCGTACCCATCGATGGTGATGCTTCCACCACTGATTTCGTAAAATCGTGGCAACAGGCTGCAGAGCGTCGTCTTCCCCGCTCCGGACGGGCCGACGAATGCGATGGTCTCGCCTCGTTGTATCGTGAGGTTGATCTCTTGTAATACAGGTTGGCGATCGTCGTAGCTGAAGGTTACACGGTGATAGGCAATATCGCCTGATAACTGATCGACAGCAATTGCAGCGGGATCGTCGGCAATATCTGGTTCGGTGTCCATGATCTCGGTAAATCGCCTGAACCCGGCTATCCCTTTTGGATAGGTATCGATCACTGCATTGATTTTCTCGATTGGCCGAAACAGAATATTCGTCAGAAGGATGAAACTTACAAATTCTCCGGTACTGAGATCACCCTGGACGATGAACCATGCTCCTGCAAGCAAAACAAATAATGTCACCAACCTCATCAAAATATAGCTCGAGGATGAGCTCCACGCCATAATCCAGTATGCCCGCAATTTTGCCTGACGAAACCGTCGATTATTCTGGGAAAACAGGGCAGTTTCATATGATTCATTGGCAA
>CAIQIY010000588.1 GCA_903871975.1 uncultured Chloroflexota bacterium
AACCTGGCAGTCGAGAACGGCGGTCGCGTCGCCGACGCCAGCCTGTTCATGGATGTGCTGGTCGCCGGCGCCCAGGCGGTCAAGGCCAACGATCCCGCAGCGCTGGTCGTCTCGGGGCCACCGGCGACGACCGAGACCAACTCGCCGACGATCGCCATCAGCGATCTCAGCTTCTTCCGCCAGATGTTCGCCGACTCGCGCTTCCGGCAGAACGTCGACATCATCGGTGTCCATGCCGGCGGCACCAGCAACCCGCCCGACACGATGTGGCCGAATCGGCCGGGGCCCGGGCCGCACTTCGTCACCAGCCGCGAGTTCTACTTCCGCCGCGTCGAAGACTATCGCGCGCTGGCGGTGGAGTATGGCTACGGCGACATTCCGATGTGGGTCACCGAGTTTGGCTGGGCGACGCGCAACAATACGCCGGGCTACGAGTTCGGCAACTCGCTCACGTTCGAGCAGCAATCGGCCTGGATCGTGCGCGCCTACGAGATCGCACGCACCGAGTGGTCGCCCTGGATGAAGGGCATGTTCCTGTGGAACCTGAACTTCGCCATCCCCTGGACGGTTGCCGAAGGCAATCCACTCCACGAACAGGCGTCGTTCGGTGTGCTCAATGGTGACTGGAGCCCGCGCCCGGCGTATACGGCGCTGCAGCGCATGCCGAAGGACTGACCAGTCGTCTCCCGACGTCACTGCCGGCATCGGCCCGGTGCCGGTGGTGACCCATTGATCCCGTGAGTCGTCGATGCGCAACCGTGCTTCAGCGAGAGGACGTTCGGTGTGATTATGTATCGCTCGCGTCAGCCCCGGCTCGGCAGAGCCGCCATCGTGTGGCTGACGATGGCAATTCTGGCCGCGTGTGGTGGCGCACCCCCCCCAGAGCCGACTGCGGCTGTGGCGCCGATGGCGACGGTGGCGCCGACGGCGACAGTGGCGCCACCAACCGCGACGACGGCCCCCACGGCGACGACGGCTCCGACCGCGACGCCCGAGCCGGTCGCTGAGTTTCCGCTTCGGCTGCCCGGCCTCGAACATGGCATCGTCGAGCATCTGTACTACACGGATCGCGAACGTGTGCTGACGCTGACGCAGATCGCCGGGTATCGCTGGGTTCGTCAACAGATCCAGTGGAAAGACATCGAAGGGCCCGAGCCGGGCAATTATCTGTGGGGTGACCTCGACTACATCGTCGAAGACGTTCACGCCCGCGACCTGAAGTTGCTGATCAGCATCGTGCGCGCGCCGTCGTTTTACAACGAGACGCATGGCCTGCCCGAAGACCCGGTGTCGATGGGCAACTTCGTCGAAGCCTTGGCGGAACGGTATGGGACGAAGGTCGGTGCGATCGAGATCTGGAATGAACAGAACCTGGCTCACGAAAATGGTGGCCAGGTGACGATCGAGGACGCCGGTCACTACGTCGACATCCTCGTTGAATGCTACAACCGCATCAAGGCGGTCGAACCGGCGATCTTCGTGTTGTCGGGGGCACCGTCGTCGAGCGGCATCACCGATCCGGCGTTGGCGGTTGCCGACGAGGAGTATTATCGGGCGATGTACAGCTACAAGGATGGCATCATCAAGGAACACTTTGATGCCCAGGCGGTCCATCCCGGTGGCTCGGCCAACCCGCCCCAGACGATGTGGCCCGATAACCCCAGTGATGCTGAGGGATGGACGGACCACCCGACGTTCTACTTCCGACACGTCGAGAATGTGCGGCGCTTCATGGAAGAGGAAGGTGTCGGCGATCATCAGATCTGGATCACCGAGTATGGTTGGGCGACCGAGAACGAGACGCCGGGCTATGAGTTCGGCAACCAGGTTTCGCTCGACGAACAGGCGCAGTACATCGTCGACGCGATGCGCATCGCCGACGAGACGTATGTCGATGCGGAAGGCGAGCCGTGGATCGGCGTGATGTTCCTGTGGAACATGAACTTCGCCGTGCTGTGGGGTGCGCAGGGCCAGCCGCTGCACGAGCAGGCGTCGTTCGGCATCCTCAATCCGGACTGGAGCCCGCGCCCGGCGTTTCTGGCTGTGCAGGGGTACCTGGCGGCACGCTGACACATGATGGGTTGCCACTCGTCGAACCCGGTGCCGCGCACGATGCCGTGGCACCGGGTTGGTGTGTCGCCCGGCACGTCCGGGCAACCCCACGTCGGGGCGACACGTTGGATACCCTGCCGCGTGGTGCGCGACGCGTCACTCGATGATCGGCAGATACATGCG